>JAQYVL010000075.1 GCA_030145525.1 Desulfobacterales bacterium | reverse complement strand
GCTTCGTAAAAAGTCCAATTTCTTTGTTGCGCTTCATCTTGTATAATTGCGGAATAGGAAAACTATGCACGCCTTCGGCTACCGCTGCACTGTCGTGCACGGTATTATACAAGATTCGCGCGCCTCGAACTTGAACTTTTTTCTTTGCCATCAGAATTTTGACTGAATGTCCCAGTTTCTTAGAAAATCTGATGAGATATTCAGGCTAAGCCGCAAGCCGGCTGTTCATGATTTCGACTTTTTGATTCAAAGCATTTACGCTGCGGGTCAGTTTTTCAACATCTTTTTTGCTCGTCAGGTTCAACTGCTTCTGAATCGATTTCATTCCCTTCTCGATTTTTGTTTCAATGGATTTTTTTCCGGGAATTTTGTCCAGTCTCTTTTTGCCGCTTTCAACCAGATCGTCAATTACCATGCGGGCGTCTTCCCCGATTCCTTCCAGAATCTCTTTCCCGTCATCAACATAGGTGTCAATTTTTTCCTGGGTGTCGTTTTTCAGATCTTTTATAAAATCTTTTCCATCGTCAAACATGCTGTCAATTGTTTTGCGCGGATTTTTTTTGGCTTTCCTGAAAAACTTTTTGCCGTCTTTGACATAATCATCAATTCTTTTCCGGGTGTCTTTTCTGAAGTCCTGGATAAAATCTTTTCCATCATCAACAAGGCTTTCGATTGCCTTCCTGGGATCATCCCTCAACTCTTCAACGAAATCTTTCCCGTTTTCCACCGGTTCCTGAAACAGTTTTTTGTTGTAGTCTTTCGCCGTGTCGGTCAGGCTCTTTTTAGCTTCCTGAACTGTTTTAACGGTGTAGAATCTGGATTTGGTTTTTTTTACTCTTTTTTTCTGTGCCATTTTCATTTGTCTCCTTCATTTGTTGGTTTTCATAAAAAACTTTTTTAAATAGTCTGTTCGGATTGCCGCTCTGATTGCCTGCCGGACTGTCCGAATCGAATTTCCATATTGCCATAACGCAATGCGTCATGGCCACAATATGACGCACCGCGTTATACGTGTCAAGTATTTTTTTCTATTTTTTTTAAAAATCCAGATCTTGCAATGTTTGTCGGATTTGATATGGTATTTCTTATATAAACTGGTCTACCGGGTAAATGTTTGTATATTTAACAAATTTCAATTTTTGATTTATATTGCGGCAGTTTCAGACTTTTTCGCTGCGGGGTGAACCATATGATTCAAGGAGGTTTTTTTAATGGCTGAAACGATGACCAATGCTGATAATTTCTGGTTGTGCATGGACGAGCCGACTAATCTCATGGTGATTACGGCGTTTATGGAATTTAAAGAAAAGGTGGATTTTAAACGGCTTCAGGCAACCATTGACAGCCGCCTGGCATCTTTTCCACGATTTCGAAAACGGATCGTCAAGCCTAAATCCGGTATGGGACTACCCGGTTGGGAATTTGACCCGAATTATGACCTCAGGTCCCATGTTCAGCGAATTGCTTTGCCATCGCCGGGAGACAAGAATGATCTTCAGGAAATGATCAGCAACCTGACAACGACCCCGCTGGACCCCAACAAACCTTTGTGGCAGGTACATCTGATTGAAAATTACGGCAAAGGATGTGTCGTTTTTTTTCGGATACACCACTGTATCGGTGATGGTATTGCCCTGATTTATGTTCTGCTTTCCGCGGCCGACACGGATCCGGATGCACCGTGGCCGAAAAGCAGACCCAAACAGAAAAAAAGTTCTTTAAACCTGCAGTCTTTTCTTTCGTTTGATTCTGTGAAGGATACCGTCAAGACGACCCGGAAACTCGGAACAAAACTGATCAAGGAAATGGAAAAAGCACTATCCGATTCAGACCACTTAAAGAAACTCGTAAAGAAATCCGGTCGCCTTCCTACCGATTTTGCAACGGTTTTGTCAAAGCATACCATTATGAAATCAGACCCCAATACGCCTTTTAAAGGCAAGCTGGGTGTTCGAAAACTGGTTGTGTGGACAGATCCGATGGAACTGAGCAAAATCAAAACCGTTGGGAAGGCAATTACGAGGACAACACTCAACGACGTGCTCGTTGCAACCGTCACGGGCGCCATGCGGCGGTATCTGAAAACCAGGAATGTAGCCGTAAATGAACTCGATCTTCGCGTTACCATACCGGTAAATATTCGAAAAGCCGGGACTGAATTTGAATTGGGAAATAAGTTCAGCCTGGTTTTTCTCCCTCTTCCGGTATACCTCAAGGATCCGATTCTGCGCCTCAAAGAAGTTAAAAGACGCATGGACCGCCTGAAAAAATCAGCGGATCCATACATTAATTTCGGTCTTGTCGGCGCCATCGGTTATTTGCCGCCGGGTCTTGCAAAAAAAGCGGCCCAGCTTTTCGGCAACAAGGCATCAGGCGTAATGACTAACGTTCCGGGACCCCGTCAACCATTGTATTTCGCCGGCAGCAAGATTGAGAATATCATGTTCTGGGTACCTCGTTCCGGTGCTATCGGACTCGGCATCAGCATTCTCAGCTACGACGGAAAAGTTACGGTAGGGATCGCATCTGACGAAGGTTTAATGCCGGATCCTGAAGTATTTCTGGAAGGGTTTGAAGATGAGTTCAACTACCTGCTGGAACTGGTTCAGACCGGAAAAATCTATGATAAGCCGCTTGTTCTGCATGATCGTTATACGGAATCGCAGGCTGCGGTAAAAGACAAAAAAGATAAAAAGAGATCATTATCCCGGAAGGCGAAGGGCTCTACCGTCTGCAAGGCAAAAACCAAAAGCGGACGGCCCTGTAAAAACAAGGCCCTTTCGGATTCTGATTATTGTAAAACCCATATTGAGCAGGTAGAAGAGGATACCCAGTTAAAAGATGTTGCCCAGCTAATGAAGGAACTGATTCAATGACAGACAGAAATTTCGGAGAATACAAAGAAGACGAATTGGATCCGGACGAAAACCGTTTTTTGTTAAAACTTCTGCCTCCTGAAATCAGGGAGAGGGTCTTAAAAGTTTATTTTATTGTAATCAAACTTCCGCTCATTTTATTTGCGATTGTCGCTGGATTTATTTTTGAATTTATTGTTGAGCTGCCTTTTATAGCATTGATTTTTTTAGATTATCGATCCAAAAAAAAGGGGGAGGGGCGCCTTTGAAAATTCGGATACAGACTCTTTTTTTCAAATCAGGAACATGGGTATAGATCAGGATGTCTCATGTCCGCTAATCGAATGCAAAAAATAATGGAGAATGTACCCGGGAAATATTATGTGGACGAAAGCTGTATCGGCTGTTCAATTTGTGTTGAGCTTGCTCCCGACAACCTTCGTTCCAACTTAGAAGAAGGATATGAGTATGTTTTCAAACAACCGGTAACCGAGTCGGAGGGAAATCGGTGTATTGAAGCCATGGAAATTTGTCCGGTTAGTGCCATAGGGGATGACGGTATCGAGTGACTTGAACCATGAACGAAAAAGTCGTCGGATACTGTATATAAACAGACTTGCTTTTCGATGTATCCCAGGAGGAAACAGTGAAACAGATTGTGAGTATCAGTCTAGGATCGAGTGAAACAGACTATGAATTTAAAACTGAATTTCTCGGACAGAATTTTTTCATCAGGCGTTTTGGAACGGACGGTGATCTGGAAAAGGCGGCCGAGATGCTTTTACAGTGGGATAAAGAGGCAGATGTCATCGGCCTCGGGAATATAAAATTCCCATATGCTTTAGGACCAAAATATCTTACCCGAAAGCATGAGGGCAAACTGGCGAAGCTGGGGAGCCAGATTAAAACTCCGGTCACCACCGGAAGCGAATTACGGGATGTTTCGTTTGAATGGTGCCTGCGCTTTATTCAATATAAATTCGGCAATTATTTTAATAATGCCAGGGTGCTTTTCCTTTCCGGCATGAACAATTATCGTATTACAAAAGTCATGTCCGAATTTACGGACAATCTGACTTTTGCGGATCCGATTCTGGAAAACGGCATAGCCAAGTTCATAAACTCCATTAAGGATCTTAAATTGTACGCTCAGGGAGCCCATGAAATTCTGCAGTGGGTTCCAAGCAAACGCCTTTCCAAGTCGGTGGTGCCGTTAAAAGCCTGGAATGAATACATCCTTAAAAAAGCCATGCAGAAGGCAAATATCATCGTTGTCCCCAGTTACAACTTTAATGATTATCTGGAAAAAACCTCCCTGGAAGAATTGGGAGGCAAAACAATTATCACATCCACGGCCTACGAAGATCGGATCGCATTTTTGAAAGAAAGAGGCGTGGATGTGGTTATTGATACGACCCCTAAAATTTTGGAGCGGGTTGTCGCGCCGAATGTTCTGGAGGCACTGATCATTTCAGCCTTGGGACGGAAACGGGATCAGATCCGAAAGGATGACCTGCTTGAAATTATCAGCACACAGAAGATGGACCCGAGAGTTGTCTATCCTTCAGGCAACCCAAAACGGGTGAATCGTTTTGCTTTTGTTATCCATCCTCTGTCCAAGGAACATCTGAAAAAGGATAAAGCAATTGATTTCATGACAAATATTACACCACCAGCGTTTCTGGATGCTGTTGAAAAAGTTATCGCGTATGCCCCGCCCTGGGTTTATTCACGTGTAACCGGCATCAAGTCTCCGACAGGTGCGGAAGCAGAGGGATGGCTGATCACCGTTGGGGGAACGCCGAAGCAGATGCTGGCCCATCGTCCTGAATTCACATACAAACGGTTATTGCAGGCTGCCCGAATGGCAAAACGGATGGGCGCCCAGATAATGGGGCTGGGGGCCTTCACTAAAGTTGTTGGCGACGCCGGTGTCACCGTGGCGAAAAAAGCGGAAATTCCGATTACAACCGGAAACAGCTACAGCGCCTCCGGTGCTCTCTGGGCTGCTGCGGACGCCGTGCGGCGCATGGGCTTTTTGAAAGTAGAGAAGGGTCGTAAAATCGTTGGGAAGACCATGGTGCTGGGTGCAACCGGCGCAATCGGTTCTGTCTGCTGCCGACTGCTGGCAAAAGCCTTTAAGGAAGTTTATATGGTGGGAAGAAATACAGCCAAGCTGCTGGCGTTAAAAGAATCCATCCTCGAAGAAACGCCAAACGTAAAAATAAAGGTGACTACCCGTCCGGATAAATTTCTGGCCGATATGGATGTTATCGTCACAGCCACCTCAGGAGCCGGTAAAAAGGTGCTGGATATTACTAAAGTTAAACCGGGCTGCGTGATTACGGATGTCGCGCGCCCTCTTGACCTTTCACCGAAAGATGTCGCAAAACGTCCTGATGTTCTTGTAATTGAATCCGGGGAGATCGAACTGCCCGGTAATCCTGAATTGAAAAGTATCGGTCTGCCGCATAAAGTGGTATATGCATGCCTGGCGGAAACCATTGTTCTGGCTCTGGAAGGACGCTACGAAATTTTTACCGTCGGTCGGGATATTGAATGGGAAAAAGTAAGAGAAATTTACAAGATGGGTTTGAAACACGGTATGAAACTTGCCGCAATTTCCGGTGTAAATGGTATTTTCACTGACAAGGATATAGCAAAAGTGAAAAGGCTTGCGCTCAAGGCTATGAAAAAAAAAGCGGGATAAAGAAACCGGCTCATGCAGTCGTGAATCGAAATTTGTAAACGGGCCATTTATGCTGCCGACTACTTAATTTGGAAATGAATAGCATGATGGCTTCACAAGGAGATCAAAGTGAAACGAATTGTAAACATCAGTCTGGGACCAGGCCGGGATGACTTTGAATTTGAAACAGAGTTCCTGAACCAGAAATTTTTACTGAAACGGATCGGAACAGATGGAGATTTTGAGAAAGCTTCGGATCTCTTGTTGTTATGGAACAAAAAAGCGGATGGAATTGGTTTGGGGGGTATTAAATTCCCATTTTCAATTGGATCAAAAGAGATGTCGGACAGTGAAACCCGTAAACTTTTGAAAGTGGGTAAACAACTGAAGACACCGTTGACAACCGGAAATATTTTACGGAATGTCGGGCATGAATGGTCTTTGCGTCACACACAATTTGTATATGGGGGCAATTATTTTAATAATGCGCGGGTCCTTTTTTTCTCAGGCATGGTAAGTTCAAAAATTGCGTACGTCATGTCAGAGTTTACTGAGAATCAGCAGTTCGCGGATCCAATCCTGGAACATGGGATTCCACGCCTGATCGGTTCCATCAAAGAGCTTGAGCTCTATGCTAAAGGAGTTCACGATGCCCTGAAGTGGATTCCGGGAAGGCGTTTTGTTACGGATACACAGCCTGTGCGCAGAACCAATAAATATCTGCTGCGGCAGGCCGTACGAAAAGCGCATGTCCTTGTTGTTCCTCATTATCATTTTTATAAATTTCTTGATGATTTCAAATCCAAAGATTTAAAAGGAAAAATTGTTATTACTTCCACGGCGTACGATGACCGGATAGACTACCTGAAAAAGAAGGGTATCTCGGTGATTATTGACACCACTCCGAAAGTATTAAAAAAAGTCGTTGGTGTAAGCATATTGGAAGCGCTTCTTTTCGCTGCTCTCAAGATTCCCCAGAAAAAAGGCAGTGATGATGACCTGCTCGAAATCATCACGGAAATGGAAATGGAACCCAGGATTATTTACCCTTCGGGAAAGACCGAACGGGTCAACCGTTTTGCCTATATCGTGCACCCCCTTACCCAGGATTTCTTGAAAAAGATCAAACCCATCGAGGTGATATCCGATATCGCTCCGAGTGCCATGAACACCGTGGAAAAGGTAATGGCATACTCTCCTCCATTTGTATATTCCAAAGTAACCGGAATCAAATCGGATGACGGTGTGCAGGCTGAAGGATGGCTTATTGCGCTCGGTGAGACTCCGGATCAGATGCAGGCTCACAGCCCTGAATTTACAACCAAGCGGATCTTGCAGGCAGCCAGAATCGCCAAGCGTCTGGGAGCCCAGATCATGGGGATTGGAATGCTGCCCAAAGCGATGCGTGATACCAGTCTGGAAGTGGCCAAGCATGCAGCCCTGCCGATTACTACCGGCAACAGCTATGTCGCATCGGCAGCACTCTGGGCGGCTGCCGAAGCAGTCAGGCGAATGGGCTTGACACGGCTGAAAAACAATAAAATACTCCGGGCAAAGACAATGGTTATCGGCGCTACCGGTGCGGTCGGGTCGATCTGCTCACGCCTTCTGGCGACGGCTTTTGAGGAAGTTTACATCGCCAGCCGAAACATGGCGAAGCTTCTGGCGCTGCAGGAGTCGATCGAAGCAGAAGCACCCGGCGTAAAGCTTCATGTTTCCACCAGGGCAGACATGTATCTGGGAGATATGGATGTTGTCGTTGCCGCCAGCGCTGAAGCCGGAAAGGTGCTTGATATCATGCGTCTTAAACCGGGCTGTGTTGTAACGGATATTACAAGACCTATGATTTTTTCCAGAGAGGATGTGGCCAAAAGACCTGATGTCCTTGTTATCCGAAGCGGTGAAATTCTTCTTCCGGGTAAAAAAATTAAAATGAAGGATATCGGCCTGCCTTCCGGTGTGGCCTATGCCGGTCTTGCCGAGACAATAATTCTGGCGATGGAAGGCCGGTTTGAAACATTTACTGTAGGAAGTGATACGCAGTGGGATAAGGTAAGAGAGATCTATCGACTGGGACTCAAGCATGGTATGAAATTGGCCTCCATTTCAGGAGTGAATGGTGTGATTCGGGATGAAGATATAGATAGAACAAAAGCATTTGCAGTAAAGGAATTAAAGAAAAATGACAGTAGTAAAAAAGCTTCAAAAAGTAAGTAAATCAGTAACGCGTTTTTTTGTAAACGATATACCGACAAATTTAATTAATGCCAGCTATAATACATACAGTAAAATTTACAAAGGGCAGATCAGTCTAGGCTTGCCGGTATCAAAAGAACTGATTGTGTCTCAGGAGGAAATTCGGACAAGCGCGGTTGGAAAACTTGCTTTAACACTATATCATATTTTCATTCGGGCCGCGAGTAGGCGTATACCGAGAGATCACATTAAGATGGTCATCGTCGATGAACTGGAAAAAGAAAGACTCAGGCTGACAGAAAATGTTATCCTGCTGACTCAGGCTGATTTAAATTATCTGGCACGAAAACGGTTCAATATCCCAAAAAAATTCCTGCAGGAAATCTCAAAGGAAGCCGGCCGACGAAGAATCTTAAAGGAATCCCTTAAAATTCACAAATTACCCGCGTATTTTGAAAGCGAAATTGAAGAACTGGAACAAAATGGCAGGGGGAATTATGAATTCGTGTATTATCGAGATTTTACCGATGAAGGGAAAGAAATCGGATTTCGCCGTCTGGTCAGCATGGAGGATGTGACCGCCAACGATAACCGGCCCGCTGTCACGCTGGTTCCTGGTTTCGCAAATAACAGCAACTGTTTTAATATCAGCAACCGATATTCCATTGCAAAAGATTTTGCGGATATGGGGCTTTGGGTGTACCTTTTTGATCCCAGAGGTGTCGGTATCAATGAAGGAAGATTTGATCCCTATTATACAGTCGATACGATGATCGACTATGATCTGCCGACAGTCGTACGTTTTATACATGCCCGCAGCAATGGAAAACCGACGATTCTGATGGGGCACAGTATGGGAGGTGTTGTTTCGGAGAGTATGGTCCTGAACTGGTCGCTTCGCAAACATATGGATCGTATCGACACCTTGAGCATGGAGCAAAAGAATGTCCTTAAACAAACCCTGCCGCCCCTTAACGAGGTCGATCAGTATTTGAAAATGGTCCGTGGGATTGTCTCTCTCGGATCTCCTAAATTTTTTAAGAAAAAATCACATCTTTTTTTCCCGATCGCCTTATGGCTGAATCATCTGTCCAGAATTTTACGTTTAAGGCAGGTCCCGGTTCAGGAAATTTCCAAGGTCGTGACGGAACTTCCCATCCTGAAAGATTTTGTCCGGATCATATCAAATTACAATGTCGGTGATTTAAATTTTTTGATTGCGCCGGAAAATCACAAAGACGACAAGCATTTTGTTGAGCGCTATCTGAAAATCGCAACGGAATCGATACCTCTTGGTCTGGGGTTTCAATGCCTTAAAGCGGTTTATCAGGGCACAGGATTCAAACGTATGGATGACAGCCGTCTCAACTATTCGGACTTTCTTTCCTTTTTTCCGGACGATATTCCGGTATTTCATTTCTGGGGGACAAAGGATCAGCTCGCTTCTCTGGACAACCTGAATTACAGTGAGTTTTATCCGCATCGATATAAAAAGAAATATTACCTGGAGTCAGTTCAAGATCTGAAAAAAATAGACCTGCCTCAGGAAAAAAGCCTTCATGTCGATTTTATCATCGAGGGGGCAAACCATCTTGATCTCTTGTATGGGAAAGCCGCAAATGATTTTGTAAATCCGATTTTGATGCAGATTATCGAAAAAGTCTGGGGCGGTTGGTCATACGATAATGTTTATGCAAAAGCCGTCTGACGGCCGGATGCGGGACAGGAAGACAAGGATTGAGGTTTTCACTATTAACCCGTCTCTGACGGATTCATATGTATAAACTCTTATTCGATCTAACAATCTGTGAAACAGGGTTCAACAGTTTCAGGCATTCTATAGATCAACATAAAGGTTTTTCCTCAGAAATATCGATAAATTTGAACTGATTTTAGGTGGTGCGTACTGGAAAAGACACGAAAACCGACCTTGCCAATTCTGACAGATCAGCAAATTAAATTGCTTTATAACCGGGATTATCTTTTTTTCACAGCATAAAGAATTATTTTTTGTGTTTTCTTGCAAGTAATTTGGCACTGAGGAAATTACAACCAGATCAGGCTCACGACTTTTTGTGTTCTGAAATTTTATTTCAGACCAGCTTTTCAGGCAGGCAGGTGTTTTCATATCAGATCGCAAGGGTCATAATTTTTGTAACATGAAAAAAAATAAAGCAGAAAAATCATGTTTGATTGTGATCTGGAAATAAATTTTGCAATTTTTTTTAAGAAGGAACAGTTTTTTTGGGAGAAAATTACAGCAATTTCAATGGATATTTTGGTGCTTTGATAATTATATCTCTTAAATATTGAAGGGGTTATCAGAGTGCTTACTGGAAAATATCCCCAGAAATTGAAATTGTCAATAATGGCAGATCTGATTTACCGATC
>JAQYVL010000074.1 GCA_030145525.1 Desulfobacterales bacterium | reverse complement strand
TGGATGCATTTTATGCATCCATTGAACAGCTTGACAACCCTGAATTAAGGGGCAGATGTGTCATTGTTGGCGGTATGACCCGGCGCGGTGTTGTGTCTGCAGCAAGCTATGAAGCCAGAAAATTTGGAGTTCATTCCGCCATGCCGATTTTTCAGGCCAGGATGAAATGTCCGGAAGGCGTATTTCTCTATCCCCGAATAAAAAGATACAAATCCATATCCAAAAAAATCATGCTGATTCTGAAAACATTTTCTCCCCTTGTCGAGCCGGTTTCAATTGATGAAGCGTATATGGATATTACAGGGTGTGAAAGACTCTACGGCAATCCGACTGAAATGGCTGCATCGATCAAACGTAAAATCAAACAGGAAGTTAACCTTACCTGTTCTGTGGGAGGAGCTCCATACAAATTCCTGGCCAAGATTGCATCCGACCTTGATAAGCCGGATGGCTTGTATATTATTCGCTCTGAAGAAGCGCATCAATTCATTGAAAAGCTGCCGATACAAAAAGTTCCCGGAGTAGGCAATAAAACATTCCAAAAACTTGAAAGGCTGGGCATTAAAACACTGGGGCAGATAAAAAAATATCCTGATAAAGTTTTATTAAACTGTTTCGGAAAATTCGGAAAACGCTTGAAAGACCTTGCCTGCAGCATTGAAAAGTCGAGTGTAACAACTTCATCTGAACGAAGTTCCATAAGCTGTGAAACTACTCTTACAGAAGACACCCGCGACAGAGATTTTTTGAAAAAGCAGCTTCTTGTCCAGTCGGAAGATATTGGGAGACAACTCAGAGAAATCGGGGTAAAAGCAAAGACGGTTATCATCAAAATAAAACATGCCGACTTCAAACTGATCACAAGAAGCAGGACGCTGAAAACACCGACACAATCTACAGGAACCATTTTCAATGAATCGGTAAAACTTCTGAATGCCTATAGAAGCGCCGGGAAGATCAGGCTGATAGGTGTCGGAGCATCAGGCTTTGTCAGTCAAAATACGCCCTTTCAAAAATCGCTTTTTGAAAACAATAACGTCTCGAATTCAGACTGGGACAAAGTAGACAGGGTCGTGGATGAAATAACAAGAAAATATGGCCGGCGAGCCCTCATACGGGGTGGACAATCAAAAAAAAATAAAGATTGAAATAAAAGGTTACTTGTTAATGAGGCCTAAAAGAAATCCGCAATAAGGTTCTTCAGTTTGCTCTGCAAAACCTCATAAGAAAAAAAATTATTTGCTATCTCAAAGTTATGCTGTACCATTTTTTGCCGACGCGCCGGGTCGCTCAGAACTTTTTGTGCTTCTTCTATTGCATCATCGGTGACGAATCCATCAAGTTCGATTACAGAAAAACCCTTTGGCTTGATATCAACGGAGTAAATAGAATAATTGTTCACAACGATGGGTTTTCTGAAATAGATCGCTTCCAGGAAGGCATTCCCAAAACCCTCAAAATTTGACGGGTAGGTAACCAGATCAGCATGAGGATAAACATCTTCCAGCGTATAAACTTTCCTCCCATCACTTGTTAACCCCCTGTGTTCATTTATGATATCTGAAACAAAAATCGTATCAACCTTCATCAGTTCCGAATAATTTCTGATGCGGTTTTCATAACCATATCCTTCGTCTCCGGAGGCATGAGAAATGACAAGTTTTGCCTTCATCTTCATTCGACTGACAAACTCAATCGCATGCTCTATGCCCTTCCGTTTAACCACGCGCGTCGGCTGCAGGATAAGCAGTTCATCCACATCAATTCCCAATGACTTCCGAACATCAGATGCATAATCATCAATGGGGGGCGGTGGATTCTTAAAGTCCATAACATTCGGGATAATTGTAGCCGATATCCCGGTTCTGAGGCTGAGCTGGTTGTCTGCAGAAGAATTAATGGTAACATGCTTAATGAACGGAATATGAGGAGGAAACGCCATATTCAGATATTCCCAGATCGCATTGTTTAAAAATCGCTGGCGTTCCCAGAAAAAGTCATGATGATGCGCAATTGTCGGCATTCCGATTTCTGAAATAACCTCTGTCAAAGCTAAGCCGAGCGGTATATTCAGGGGTATGGTTAGACTATTTTCAGGAACAATAATGGTGATATTGAACTTTCCGATAAACTGATAAATATGATCTTTAATCTTGTTCTTTAATGCATAAATCCTGTCGGTTATATAGCGGCCTCTGAGGGTAACTCCAAAACAGTTTTCATAAATATCTCTCACTTCCGGATGAGAAAAATGGGCTTCTTCCAGAAGGTATGAACATTTGGGCGGTGTATCAAGCTCCCCTGCCATAAAAAAGGTTGCAAAACCTTCCTTCTCAAAAACAGTTGCCCATTTGGCGATCTCAAGGGACACTCCGTCGGTTCCTGCAATTCGGGTTGAAATAAATCCAACATTTTTCTCTTTTGGCGTAAAACGGCTCTGCTTCATTGCAACTCCCTGTTTCTCAAACGCAGCCTCCGATACTCTTAATTTTACTGGAACGCTATCTGAGTGGTTGTTTAATCGTTTAAAAGATACGTCAGGATATCATACTTTATTAAATTCAACAAGCCTTCGCAATTATTAGTTAATTCATATTATGATTTCTTTTCTTGTTTCGTTTCAAAAGATATGGGATTTTAAGTTTAAGGCCAACCATCATGATAAATTACAAAAACCCAACCGGAGAAAACGTGAAGCAGCCTGCTGAAAATATTCTGAAAAAAGAACCGTTTCGTATGGAAAATCTGCCCCGGGACTGGCGGAATCAAATACAGGACAGCATTGTGAACGCCAAACAGCTTTCCGCGTATTTCCCGATTGACATGAAACAGATCGAAACCGTAACTGAAAAATATCCTATGAGGATTACCCCCCATTATCTATCCCTGATTCGACAAAAGGAGGATCCCTTCTGGAGGCAATCCATTCCGTGTGTGGAAGAGATTGAAAATGATTCTGGCAAAGAGGATCCTCTTCATGAAGAACGCCAGTCACCTGTTCCCAACCTGATTCACAGATATCCGGACAGAATTTTGTTTATGGTATCAGATCAATGCGCCATGCACTGCCGTTACTGTATGCGGAAAAGGAAAACCGGAAATCCGTTTTTTGTAACCCACGATACCATTGAAACAGGAATCGCTTATATAAAAAATAATTCAAAAATTCGTGACGTAATACTATCCGGCGGCGACCCGCTTATGCTTGAGGATAAAAAACTGGAGCATATATTAAAACAAGTACACCGAATCCGGCATGTTGAATTAATAAGGATTCATACAAGAATTCCCTGTGTTTGGCCGCAGAGGATTACACGGAAACTCGCTGAAATTATCCGGCGTTATCATCCGGTTTACGTGAACACCCATTTCAACCATCCCGGAGAAATTTCAACGGAATCGGAAAAAGCATGTTCAATTCTGGCAGACGCCGGTATCCCTCTTGGCTGCCAGACCGTCCTGTTAAGAGGCGTAAATGACAGCCTGCCTGTTATGCGCCGTCTCATGAAAAAATTGATCCGAATACGCGTAAAACCTTATTACCTTCATCACCCTGACTCTGTCAGGGGAACCGCTCATTTCCGGGTTTCACTCAAAACAGGACTTCGAATAATGAAAGGACTTCACGGACACATATCCGGACTCTGCATTCCCCGTTATATGATCGATCTTCCCCATGGAGGGGGCAAGGTGCCGCTTCAGCCGGAATATATTGAGGAATACAGCAGTAAAAAGCTGACACTCAGGAATTTTCGGGGAAGCCTGTTCCATTATCCGGAAGCTTAATAATCACAATTTTGACAGTCTCGTAAAAAGTTAAAATTTTGATGGCAAAGAAAAAAGTTCAAGTTCAAGGCGCGCAAATCCCGAGGAATACCGTGCCATCGGTAGCCGTAGGCGTGTGTAGTTAGCCTACTCCGCAGTGACGAGGGATGGAGTGCAACACAGAAATTGGACTTTTTGGGAAGCCATCAATCTTGAAAAGCTTCAGGATGTCTACCGAGGGGCAATTTTTTTTATCCGGATGATCTTTGGCTGATACCGGCTTTCATTTCCCATTTTATTCGCTTTTACCCGAACAAAAAGAATGGAAAAAAAGAAAAAAAGAAACCCCGAAACAGCGGATGCAACAGATTCGCCAAGGTTGACGGCAGGTGCGATCTCCTGTCCGACAACAGCCCCCAGAAACATACAAATAATCGGAAACACATAAAGAAGAAAAGTAGCCTTTAAAAAGGAGGAGGTCTCAAAGTTCATTACAACACGATCTCCGACCGCGGCTCCGGCTGTATTGATCGCCGCTACTTCCATATCATTGCTGCCTCCCATGACATTGCAGGATTTCCGGGAAGCACATGATTCACATGAAACTGATTTTTTTGTTTTAACCCATGCACGATCCGCTTCAAGCTTAATGACAATCCCTTCTTCGGTTGCCAAGAGATACCTCCTTGAAAAATATGAGACCCTCTCTGTTTACAGGAAAAGTCCGAATTAGTGTATTCTGCTTATGTCAGCAACAACGACTTGCTCAGCCGGTTCTGCTGAAAATTGAGAGGGGGGTGCTGAAATATCCGCGGCGATGAAGGGCCTGACCGGAATAATTCCTGCTTCAGAACTTTTATAGCATATTAATCCACACTGGAGACATCTGTCCGCTTCTGTTTTGGCCATCTTTTCGGTATAACCCTTCTCAAGTTCTTCAGATTCTCCGTTTGCTTTGCCGACAGGCATAATCTGGCACTGACTGGCTTCAACATTTTCAAGGTGATCAACATCCTGAATGGGGGATTCCGGAGTCAGCACAGCCCCGGTAAGATCAAGGTCCAGTCCGTACATAATCTTATGGATTGAAGCCGCACCTCTTCTGCCGGCTGCAATTGCCTTGATCGCCGCACTCATGTCTGTAAGAGGATCCCCTTCTGCAAGCAGTCCGATTTCTTCTTTGTATGCAGGTTGTTTATAAGGGGAAATCCCTTCCCAGCGAAGAGATTCTTCTGCTGTTTCCTCACCTTCTTCAGCCGATTCCGGTTCCGGAGGTTCCGGCCTGACAAAGATCAGCTCCGGGAAGCGTCCTGAAGCGAGAAAAAGCGTTCTTGCGGGAATCGTCTCTGCGGCAGATGTCGTAAGATCTGTGTACTCAAGTTCCTCCAGCCGGTCCTCTTCACCTTTGAGCCTGCTGATGCCGGAATTAAAAACTATCTTTACACCCATTTTCTCAAGGTCTTCAATCCCGTTTTGGCCTTCTGTGATGGGTTCACGAATCAACACGGTTATATCCTCTACTCCCCGATCCTTGCAGACTTTTACCGCTTCAACCACTGATTTTCCACCACCGGCGAAAACGACGCTGTTTTCGATTTGAATTTTATCCCCGGTTTTCAAACTGTTTTTCAACAAATCAATAACAAGGTACGTACCTGGTATCGGTGATTCAATATCAGCTCCCGCACCGCGCGCGAGGCGATTGTCCCATCCGCCTGAAGCCAGAAATACGGCCTCAAAACCATCTGAAAAAAGTGTATTCAGGGTAAAATCCCTGCCAAGAACCTTCTCTGTTTGAGCATTTACGCCCATTTCAAGAACACCTTCAATATCCCAATCGAGAATTTCAAGAGGCAGTCGATTCCTTGCAATCGCAGTTCTTAGAAGCCCCCCCAATTTTGATGTAGCCTCAAAGACAGTGGGCTCATGACCAAGCCTGGCCGTAAAAAAAGCCGTGGACAATCCTTCAATTCCTCCTCCCACAACAGCCACCTTGCGCCCCGTAGAAGGTGCCTTGAAAGGTAAAATGCGCCTCTTGTTTTCTCTTTCAAAATCTGCGACAAATCTTTTCAAGGCATTGATTGATACTGCTTCATCAACATGCTGCCGGCGGCATTCTGTTTCACATGGCCGAGGGCATATTCTTCCTATAACAGTAGGAAACGGATTGCGTTCCTTTATAACCTGAACCGATCTGCCATAATCCCCCTTTGAAATCTGATGGATATACTCCCGAATATTAATACCGGCAGGACATGCTCTCTGGCATGGCGTTGTGCAGTCATCCGTGGTGTATTCGCGGATGATCCGCCTCGTAACAGACGATAGTGTAATGATATGTTTCGGGCAAACCCGCTCGCACGTGCCGCATCCCGTACATTTCTTTTCATCCACAACAGGAAGCCCTTCTTCGCCCATGGTAATGGCTCCGAACATACAGGCGCTTGCACAGGTTCCAAGTCCCAGACACCCTACATTACACACCTTCATGCCGCCGCCGAGCAGAGATGCTGCACGGCAGTCGTTTATCCCGCTGTATTGATATTTTACATCCGCCTCATCAAGTCCGTACGTGCATCCGGGGAGTGCGATATCCGGTTCCTTTGCTTCAACCGAGACACCCAGAAGACCTGCAATAATTTCCGCAAGCTCAGCACTGCCGGCGACACATGAATTCGGGGCTGATTTTCCATCAACGATCGCTTCCGCATTAGAAGTGCATCCCGGATAACCGCAACCGCCGCAGTTTGCTCCGGGAAGAGCATCATCCACGGCAAGGATCATCGGATCCACATATACATAAAATATTTTAGATGCCAGGGCCAGCCCTATGCCGATTATCACGCCAAGCGTTCCCATCACAATTAATGCCCACATACAACCACTCCTTGATCAGAATATCATCAAAATAATTTACTGGAATATTTATAATAAAATAATGCCGTGGTCGGCATCATCACGCAAATCAAGTTGTTACATTCTCATAAGATCCCCTAAAAGTCAATAGTTCTAAATGGCGGAAAGGACTCATGATACGGATGGGCAGGTCAGGAAAAATGCTTGAAATCATTGATCTGAGAAATATTAGGTGATAAATGACTTTCAGAAAGAACAATACA
>JAQYVL010000073.1 GCA_030145525.1 Desulfobacterales bacterium | reverse complement strand
AAACAGGAGGGAAACAGGATTCGCTTTACACTTATTCTTCCGGATGCAGAAATACCGGTTGATTCCGAGGCATGCGGAGATTTTATGGTTTCAAACTCCCTCGCAGCGGCGGCGGCCGGATATCTTGCCGGCCTCCCTGCCGTGGTAATTAAAGAAGGGATTGAAAAATTTCAGCCGATCAAAGGCAGGATGAATATACAAAGGCTGAAAAACGGAATCAACCTCATCGATGATTCGTACAATGCAAATCCGGATTCGGTAAGAAGTGCCATTCGTACGCTTACCTCACTCAAAGGCGGGAAAAGAAGCATCCTTGTTCTGGGAGACATGTTTGAGCTCGGAGAACATTCGAAAGAGTTGCATAAAAAAATCGGAGAATTTGCAGTCGAAGCAGGTATCTCGAAACTCTATGCAGTCGGCCGGTTTTCGGAATCGGTTGCCGAAGGAGCGCGTTTAAAAGAGATGAATCAGAATGCGATTTTCACAGGCTCCAGAAAAGAGATACTGGCGCATCTGAGAAAAGGCCTTGAGCCGGGAGACTGGGTATTGGTCAAAGGTTCCAGAGCAATGAAAATGGAAGATATCGTAGGGGGACTTACAGAGGAATTTTTGTAATAATGATTTATCACTTTCTATATCCGCTGCATACGGAAATATCGGCTTTTAACGTTTTCCGGTATATCACCTTCAGGACGATTTATGTCAGCCTGACGGCTTTTCTGATCTGTTTCCTGTTCGGCCCCTGGGTGATTCGAAAACTCAGTAGTCTTCAGATCGGTCAGTTCATCAGAAAGGAAGGGCCGGAGTCTCATTTCGATAAAGCCGGAACTCCAACGATGGGTGGAATTTTGATCATTTTTTCCATTCTTCTGTCAACGCTTTTATGGGCGGATTTGGCTAATCATTACATATGGATTGCCATTTTTGTTGCAGTTGGTTATTCGGCCATTGGATTTACAGATGACTTCCTCATGCAGATTAAAAAACAGAGCAAGGGGCTCAGTGCAAGAAATAAATTTTTACTTCAGTATTTTCTTGGGTTACTGACAGGAACTCTGCTTTACAGCAATCCGGATTTCAGCACCATTGTAACCATACCTTTTTTTAAGGATTTATCTCCCGATCTCGGCATTTTATATATTCCGTTCGCAGCTTTTGTGATTGTAGGGACTTCCAATGCTGTTAATTTGACCGATGGGCTTGACGGTCTTGCAGCGGGTCCTGTCCTTATCGCATCCGTGACGTATATGATATTTGCTTATGTATCAGGGCATGCAAGAATTGCGGAATACCTTCAGATTACTTACGTCACAGGAGGCGGTGAAATTACAATTTTCTGCGGTGCGCTTGCGGGGGCGACCCTTGGTTTCCTCTGGTTTAACACGTATCCCGCACAAATTTTCATGGGCGATGTCGGCTCTCTGCCGATGGGCGCTATTTTAGGTACAGTGGCTGTAATTACAAAACAGGAAATTCTGCTGATGATCGTAGGCGGACTTTTTGTCATTGAGGCTCTTTCCGTCATCTTCCAGGTAGGCTACTTCAAGATGACAAGCGGACGCCGGATTTTCAAGATGGCACCACTTCATCATCATTTTGAGTTGAAGGGATGGCCGGAACCCAAAGTGATCGTTCGGTTCTGGATAATTTCCATTGCACTAGCACTGATATCAATGAGTACGCTGAAGTTGAGATAAAAAGAAGGGCTCAGGGAGTTTTTTGAAATTTATGGAGGATCTTAAAAACAGACATATCCTTGTTATCGGTCTCGGCCGTTCCGGTTTTGCGGCGGCTCGTTTTTTAACCGGGTTAGGTGCTGTTGTGACGGTTACGGATATGGCGGATGAGGAGAAGCTTGCCCCATTCAGCACAAAGATCCGTGAAATGGGAGTCCGGATGGAACTGGGTGAGCATAGGATCGAAACCGTGGAAGGTTCGGATATGATCGTCCTGAGTCCGGGTGTTTCGCATAAAACCAAGCCGGTCCGTTATGCTTTTGAAAAAGGGATTCCGGTACTCGGTGAAATTGAACTTGCTGCAAGATTTATCCAGGAACCAATTATTGCAATTACCGGAACAAACGGAAAAACAACAACGACACAATTGACCGCAGGGATGCTGGAACATTCCGGTTTCAAAGTGTTTGCAGGAGGCAATATCGGTACACCCCTGATTGAATATGCCGGTTTGAAGGAAAAAGCCGACCGGGTTGTTGCAGAAGTAAGCAGTTTTCAGCTTGATACGATCGAGAAGTTCAGGCCCCATATAAGTGTATTGTTAAATGTAACGGAGGATCACCTGGATCGGTATGAAAGTTTTGCGGAATATGCAAAATCAAAGGCGAGGATCTTTATCAACCAGACCGAGAATGATTATGCTGTTTTAAATGGATCCGATCCGTCTATTCGCAGGATGGCCGGAAAAATAAATGCAGGGAATTTGTTTTTCAATCAAATGGAAAATAACGAAAAGGGAGCAGTGATCAATTGCGAAAGAATCATTCTCCCGGAATGTCACGGGGGAAAAAAAGAGACCATCAATCTTTCCCGGACAGCTCTCAAAGGCAAACATAATCATGAAAATATTGCAGCGGCATCACTTGCGGCTTTGGCTGCCGGGGGAAGCATCCAGGGGATTCAGTCTGCGCTGGACGGCTTCAAAGGGCTTTCGCACCGCCTCGAATATGTCACGACAATCGACAACGTGCAGTATTTTGACGACTCCAAGGCTACCAATGTTGATGCCGTTTTGAGGGCGCTCGAGGCTTTTTCAGGATATGTCATACTGATAATGGGAGGCCGTGATAAGGGTGGAGAATATGATATCCTGAAAAAGCAGATTTTAAAGAAGGTCAGACTGCTCATTGTTATTGGTGAGGCTAAAAAAATTATTTCAGATGCCGTTGGCCTTTTTACGAATACAATAGAAGCTGAATCGATTGAAGAGGCGGTTCTTTTCGCTCATAAAAGAGCAGTGCCGGGAGATTCGGTTCTTCTTTCTCCCGCATGCGCAAGTTTTGATATGTTTGAAAGTTATGCGCAGCGGGGCGATGCTTTCTGCAGAGTCGTATATAAAATTCAGGAGAGTTGTTCGTGAAAACTTCAGGAGTAAAAGCGGAATCCATCACCTATGATATAAAGCTCCTTTTCCCGGTACTTATCCTGGTGGGGATCGGCATCGTTATGGTATACAGCGCGAGTTCAGCCATAGCTTTTAAAAAATTCGGGACAGACAGCTATTTTTTGAAAAAGCAGGGAACCTTTGCGCTTGCCGGTATCGTTGCACTTGTCATATTGCGTCATACACCATACAGGCTGTTCAGATCTCTTTCATACGTCATTCTGATCAGTTCTTTTGTTTTGCTTTCTCTGGTTAAAATGCCTGGTATAGGCTATTCGGCAGGCGGAGCAGACAGATGGATCCGATTTTTCGGTCTTTCTTTTCAGCCGTCGGAATTTGCCAGGTTTGCCATGATTATATATCTGGCCTACTCCATGAGTAGGAAGCAGGAAAAAATAAAAGAGTTTTCCATTGGTTTTGTGCCGCATGTTTTAGTTTTATTAATTTATACCTGGCTTATCCTGATTCAACCGGATTTTGGATCGGTAATCATCCTTTGCGCGCTTACCTGGATCATGATGTTTTCCGGAGGTGTCAGGGTGACACATCTTCTTTCGGGGCTATTGATTGTTCTGCCGCCGGCCGTCTATTTCATGCAGACCGCCGCGTATCGAATAAAACGGGTAATGAGTTTTATGGATCCGTGGAGCCACTCAACGGATGAGGGATACCAGGTTGTCCACTCGCTTATGGCTTTTGGCTCGGGAGGCATCTTCGGTTCCGGTATAGGGCAGGGTTATCAGAAGCTCTTTTATCTGCCCGAACCCCATACCGACTTTATCTTTTCGGTTGTCGGTGAGGAATTGGGGCTCTTTGGCGTTCTTTTTATCATCGGATTATACACTGTGATTTTGTGGAGGGGGATTATCATTTCAAAAAAATCCGGAGACCTTTTCGGTTCATTTGTTGCACTTGGTATTACGACGGCCATGGGGCTTCAGATCTGCATAAATATGGGGGTAACAATGGGACTTCTGCCGCCAAAAGGACTTGCTCTTCCTTTTTTGAGTTATGGCGGAAGCTCTTTGCTTATCAACATGGCGTGTATTGGTATTTTAATGAATATAGGAGCATCTCAAACCAGATGAATTTTCCATATGCTCATAAAAAGATAATGACGGCCTGCCTTTCCCCTCAATACTTTTCTTACAGCGGAACAGGCAGGAGGAAAAATTTAAAATCAATACCTGCCCGAATTACAAGGTTTTTATTCGGGAAAAAGGAGATCGTATCTCCTTTCAATATTCTCATTGCAGGTGGTGGAACCGGGGGGCATCTGTTCCCTGGGATTGCTATTGCTGAATCTCTGATGGAAAGAGATCAAAACAACCGACTCCTTTTTGTGAACACCGGCAACAGGTTTGAGCGATCTGTTCTTTCAATGAAAGGATTTGATCTGGAAACCATCACTGCGGAAGGCATTAAGGGCCGGGGGCTGTGGATGAAGCTTAAATCCGCATCAAAACTCCCGAAAGGTATATTCGAATCGATACTGATTTTAAAGAAGTTTAAGCCGGATCTTGTAATCGGCATGGGCGGTTATTCTTCAGGACCTGTGGTTCTGGCAGCCTGGATGATGGGAACAAAAATTGTTCTTCATGAGCAGAATCTGAAGCCCGGAATCACAAACCGTATTTTGTTTTACCTTGCGGATCGGATTTATGTTTCATTTTTTGCTACGGCAAACGGTTTTAATCCCGCGAAGGTGAGGGTGACGGGAAATCCTGTCCGCAGGGCAATACTGGCATCCCCGGCCCTGCCGGAGGAAACGGATGAACATGCCGCCCGGACAGACCGGAGAAAGTTTACTGTTCTGGTTCTTGGCGGGAGCCAGGGAGCTCACAGTATCAATATGGCGGTTATTGATACTCTGAAGCATCTTAATCCGAAGCGCAATTATCATTTTATCCATCAAACCGGGATTGCGGATGAAAAGATGGTAAAAGATTCGTATATGATGTGTGGAATATCCGGAACGGTAAGGCCATTTTTTCATGATATGGCGGATCTTTACAGCAAGGCGGATTTAATTATTTGCAGAGCGGGTGCGACTACCATTGCCGAGGTCACTTCCATCGGGAAAGGGGTAATTTTTATTCCGTACCCGTTTGCTGCCGATAATCACCAGGTTATTAATGCAAAGGCACTGGTGGATGAAGAGGCTGCCGAGATGATTCAGGAAAATGATCTTTCCGGGGAGCTGCTTTCAAGTAGAATAGAAACACTGGCTTCAGATCCGGAACAGCTGAAAAATATGATGGAAAAATCGAAATTATTTGGAAAACCAAAAGCTGCAGGGGAAATTATTAACGACTGCTATAACCTTTTAACGGGCGTCTGAAATATGGCGCCGGTATGTTGATTGTTCTATGTACCGTAAAAAGTATCATATCTATTTTGTTGGAATCGGTGGAATTGGGATGAGCGGTATTGCAGAGCTTCTTCTAAATTTAGGATATAAAGTATCCGGTTCGGACATTAAATCATCGGGAATTACAAGGCGCCTTGAAAGCCTTGGCGGAACTATTTACATCGGGCATTCCGAAGATCAGATAAAAGGGGCCGATGTCGTGGTTACGTCTTCCGCAATTAGACAGGGAAATCCCGAGGTCGAAGCAGCATATAATGCCACGATACCCGTTATCCCAAGAGCTGAAATGCTGGCCGAACTGATGCGGCTGAAATATAGTATAGCTGTAGCAGGAGCACATGGCAAAACTTCTACTACTTCGATTATTGCTTCTGTTTTAGGGCAAGGCGGTCTTGATCCAACTGTAGTCATCGGCGGAAGATTGAACAGCATAGGAACAAACGCAGTACTGGGCCAGGGCGAATACATTGTTGCGGAGGCGGATGAAAGCGACGGGTCATTCCTTAAATTCTCTCCGACCATAGCCGTTGTAACCAATATCGATAAAGAGCACCTCGATTTTTATAAAGATCTCGATGAGATCAAAATGGTATTTCTTGATTTCATCGACCGAATTCCATTTTACGGTCTCGCCGTTCTGTGCCTCGATAATGAAGAAATTCAGGATATCATCCCTGAAATTAAAAAGAGATTTGTCACCTATGGACTGAATAAGCAGGCGGATTTTCAGGCGAGAAATGTAGTGTTCAAAGGGCCTGCCAGTAGATTTTCTGTTTTCCATCATGAGAAGCGGCTGGGAGACATAATGTTGAATCTCCCTGGTATACATAATGTTAACAATGCAATGTCCAGTGTTGCAGTTGGGCTTGAGTTGGGAATTTCTTTTCATGTAATCAAGAAAGCCCTTGAAACCCATCAGGGTGTCCAGAGACGACTTCAGCTCAAAGGAGAAAAAAACGGATTCAGCGTTATGGATGATTATGGACATCACCCGACGGAGATTAAAACGACACTGACCGCTGTCAGAGAAAGCTGGCCGGATCGACGCCTGGTAGTTGTTTTCCAGCCGCACCGATACACCAGGACCAACGCGTTATTTTCGGATTTTACACGTTCATTTTATCAGTCTGATTTTCTGGTGGTGCTTCCTATTTACGCTGCCGGTGAAAAGGAAATCGAAGGCGTTGATTCCGATTCAATTTGCGAAGGAATAAAAGCGCACGGACATAAAAACGCAACTTGTGTAAAGGGTCATGATGAAGCAGCTCTTGTATTAAAAGAAATTTTGAGGGAGAGAGATATTCTTCTTACTCTCGGAGCAGGAGATGTCTGGAAGGTCGGAGAGCAATTATTGAAGGATATAAAATAAAAAGAGGTGCGCATCGGAATGGTAATTACGGGCAAATTTGCCAAATGGCTCAATACAAATTTTGAAGGCCGTGTATGGTTTATGGAACCCATGTCAAAGCATACATACTTTAAAATCGGCGGGCCGGCAGATGCTCTTGTGACTCCGGAAACGAACGATGAAGTGATAAGTCTCGTAAAAGAGGCGATCCAAAACAATGTGCCCTGGATGGTCATCGGCGGAGGGAGCAATCTGATTGTAAAGGATAGCGGAATTAAAGGAATAGTCATTAAAATCATGCATCAAAAGGGATGGACTTCTCTTGAAAACTACAGCGCGAACTGCGTCAAAGTCACAGCTTCGGCAGGAATCAGACTTGGCTATCTGTGCCGATATACTTTTGAGAGAGGCCTCCAGGGAATGGATTTTGCCGTAGGAATTCCCGGTACGGTCGGCGGCGCAATTACGATGAATGCCGGTTCCGGCCGCGGTGCAATTCAGGATGTGCTTTCAGAAATACAGGTTTTGCTCCCGGAAGGATCCATCAGAAGATTTCAAAAAGATGATTTTTCATTTTCGTACAGGAGTTTCGATTTAAAAAAAGAAAAAAGTTCCGATGTATATGAATGTCCGGTTATTCTTGAAGGTGTCTTTGAGCTGCGTCCGGGTGATAGTGAAACCATAAAAAAGGAAGCAGAATCCGCTTTGTCGGAACGACAGGCAAAACAGCCTTCAGGGAGTGCCAGTGCCGGTTGTTTTTTTAAAAATCCTTCTCCTCAAAATTCGGCGGGGAAACTGATCGATCTCGCCGGATTTAAAGGATACCGGGTTGGTGGAGCAGTTGTTTCCGACAAGCATGCTAATTTCATCATTAATTCGGGGACCGCTACTTCAGAGGATGTTCTTAAGCTCGCTGAAATAATTCAGAAGAAGGTATTTGAGATGTTTGGGATAGAACTTGAGCCGGAGGTCAGAATTGTCGGATAGAAAGAAAATCAGAAAAAACCGTTATAAGAATCTAAAGTCAAAAAGACGATATGGGATTTCGTTACGGATTTCTTCAAAGTTTGGTTTTTTTCTGAAAGCTTTCGGCGGAATCGGCATAATTTCATTTCTGAGTATTTCGCTTATATTTATTCACGATCTTCTAACCCAGTGTGATTATTTTAGAGCCGAGGATATAAAAATTTCAGGAGGAAAGAGACTCTCGGATCAGGAAGTCCTGAAATATGCGGGGATACAGAGAGGAGATAATATCCTGTCCATTAATCTCAGTCTGGCAAGAACAAGGCTCATGGATCATCCCTGGATTGAAGATGTCGAAATAAGGCGGGAACTCCCGTCAGGAATTGCTGTCAGAGTCAGGGAACATTCCGCTCTGGCTGTTCTTGATATGGGCCGAAAGTTTCTAATCAACCATAATGGAGAAATATTTAAAGAGAACGAGGTTTCGGATCCGAAAAATCTGCCGTACGTATGTGGTCTTGACTATTCCGATCTGAATGCCCCTGACAAAAAAAGAAGTCTTCCTCTTTCCGCTGTTCTGGAGTGGCTTTTGATAGAGTCAAAAGAAAGTTTTATTCTTCCGGAAATGAAAATAGAAAAGATAACGGTAGACAGAGAGATAGGCATCACTCTTCAAATATCCGGCGGTGTGAGATCAATTTGTCTCGGATATAATGATTATTCCAGTAAGAAAAACAGGCTGAGAAGGATTGTCAGATATTTGAGAAATACGTCACAATTAAAGGAGATTCAATCCATCAACTTGATTAATCCGGATCGTGTTATCCTAAGGCCTGTAGGATAATGCTGTCAGCTGCAATAATAAAAAAGGAGGTTTAAGGTGCAGGGACAGGAACTGATTGTAGGACTTGATATTGGAACAACTAAAATATGCGCAGTTGTAGGGGAGGTAACCGGGGACAGCATCAATGTCATTGGCATTGGCACGCATCCCTCCATCGGGCTCCGAAAAGGTGTTGTCGTTAATATTGAATCCACGGTTGAATCGATTAAAAAGGCTGTGGAAGAGGCGGAACTGATGGCAGGCTGTGAAATATCTTCTGTTTACGCGGGTATTGCCGGAGGACATATCACCGGATTTAACAGTCATGGCATAATCGCGGTTAAGGGGACCGAAATCACTCAAAGCGATGTGGACCGTGTAATAGATGCCGCAAGAGCCGTTGCGATACCCATGGACAGGGAAGTTATTCATGTTCTTCCTCAGGAGTTCATTGTCGATGAAGAATCCGGGATACAAAATCCTATCGGCATGACCGGTGTTAGACTTGAAGCGAAAATTCATATCGTTACAGGTGCAGTGGCGTCCGCGCATAACATTGTCAAATGTGCAAACCGTGCCGGTCTCGATGTCTGTGATATTGTCCTCGAGTCACTCGCTTCAGGGGAATCAGTTCTTACGCGGGAAGAGAAAGATCTAGGTGTCGCGCTTCTTGATCTCGGGGGCGGCACATCGGATCTTGCCATATTCTCAAAAAACAATATCAGACATACTTTTGTTCTGGCTTTAGGAGGCAATAATCTTACCAATGATATTTCCATAGGTCTGCGGGCTCCCGCTGCAGAGGCGGAAAAAATTAAGAAGAAATATGGTACCTGCCTTGCAAATCAGATCAGTGCGGACGAAACAATTGAGGTTCCGGGCATGGGAGGCCGTAAACCAAGAAAATTACCCCGACAGATTCTTGGCGAGATACTTGAACCAAGGATGGAAGAAATGTTCACACTCATCAAAAGGGAGATTTATAGAGCGGGAATGGAAAATATGGTTAACTCTGGAGTAGTCACAACAGGCGGTACCGCTCTTCTGGATGGGGTTACGGAAATTGCCGAATCGGTATTAAATTTGCCCGCGCGGCTGGGAAGGCCGCAGGGGATAGGAGGTCTTGTGGATGTGGTAAACAATCCCATGTATGCAACAGCGGTTGGGCTGGTTATTTTTGGAGCAAGAAATCAGTCTGAAAGTAAATTCAGAATCAGGGATTCAAATATTTTCAACCGGGTCATGACAAGGATGAAAAAATGGTTTCAGGAAATTATATAGAGCTTATTTGTTTATCTGTTTTGACAGGCTCTTTGCAGCAAAAGGGCAGATGTAATGTAATTGTTAACAATCTTATAGTTTTGTAACGGAGGTGGGGATTATGAATTTTACTTATGTGGAAAGTGAAAGCTCAGCAAAGATCAAAGTTATTGGTATTGGCGGAGCCGGCGGAAATGCAATCAATAATATGGTTGAATCGAATCTTCTGGGTGTCGAGTTTATTGCCGCCAACACGGACTTACAGGCCCTTGATATTTCAAAGGCTACAACAAAGCTCCAAATCGGAGCAGAGGTTACAGAAGGGCTTGGTGCAGGAGCGAATCCTTCTATAGGAAGAGATGCGGCTATTGAAGACACCGATGCTATCCGGAAAATCCTGGCCGGCAGCCATATGGTGTTTCTTACAGCAGGTTTCGGAGGTGGTACAGGAACCGGAGCTACTCCGGTAATTGCGGAAATCTGTAAGGAAATAGGTGCTCTTACGGTTGCAGTCGTATCACGGCCGTTTTCCTTTGAAGGTAAAAACCGGGCAATACAGGCTGAAGATGGAATCTGTGTATTAAAGGATGTTGCCGATACGGTAATTACAATTCCCAATGACAGGCTGCGCGGAATTGCTCCAAAAAATGCAAAGATGCTGGAAATGTTCAAAAAAGCTGATGAGATACTCCATCACTCCGTAAAGGGCATTACAGATCTTATCATGGTTCCCGGACTTGTAAATCTTGATTTTGCAGACGTCCGAACAACCATGTCAAAAGCAGGAATGGCTCTTATGGGGATTGGGATTGCATCCGGCGAGAATCGGGCAACGGAAGCGGCAGAGCGGGCAATATCGCATCCTCTCCTTGAAGATATCTCCATATCCGGCGCCCGTGGTGTTTTGATGAACATAACCTGTACAAGCGATATGACGCTTGATGAGATGACAGAAGCCTCGGATCGCATTTATGAAGAGGTCGGAGATGACGCGGATATCATCTGGGGGCAGGCTATCGATGAAACCCTTGGTGATGAGATGCGGGTGACCGTCATTGCAACCGGCATAGATTCAGAAAAATATTCAAGAAGATCATCAAGCAGAAATACTAAACCGCTTAGGGGAAAAGTAAGGGATATCACTCCTGATGATCTGCAAAATGCCTCAGCATTTGAAGAGCCGACATTTATTCGTCATCAAAAAGCGGTAGGCGAAGAGTCCGGAGCTTCCTACAGGGGTTTTAAGGGTATTGTGCTTGATAATGATGACCTTGATGTTCCGACATTTTTAAGAAGAAAAGCGGACTAATCGTAAGGTTCTGTAGACGACTGTAATCTCATGGCACGGAATAGCGGAAAACCATTTCGAAATTATATCGATAATGAGATCGGAACGGTAAGGAAAAGCCGTAAGGGCAGGATCGGTATTGCTCTGGTATATCCCAACACGTACCCGGTGGGTATGTCGAATCTGGGATTTCAGACTGTTTATCGGCTGCTGAATGAAATGCCTGACATATATTGTGAGCGGGCATTTTTTTCGAGAATCGAAAACCGTTCTGATGAGAGTATTCGTACAATCGAATCCAACAGATCGATAACTGAATTTCAAATAATCGCTTTTTCCGTTTCATTTGAAACCGATTTCCTCAACCTGACAGCCGTCGTTGAGAAAGCAGGTCTTCCTCTGCAATCTGCTGCCCGAGGTGATCCCCACCCCCTCGTGATTGCAGGGGGAGTAGCCTGTTTTTTGAATCCTGAACCGGTAGCCCCTTTTATTGACTGTTTTTTAATCGGGGAAGCAGAAAAACTGCTTCCCCGATTTTTTTATGCCCTTGATTTGTCTTCCGGCAGAAAAAAATATTTAAAAAAACTTGCATGCACTGTTCCTGGAATCTATGTGCCGAAATTTTATACTCCTTCTTATGATTCTGACGGAATCATTAACGGTTTCCATCCATCAAAAGATGTGCCTTCAAAAGTCCGGAGAGTCTTTGAAGAAAATATTTCCGATAAGCCTTCATGCAGTGCAATCGTAACATCTGAAACCGTGTTCAAAAAAACATATCTGATTGAGGTCAGCCGGGGATGTCCACATGGATGCAGGTTCTGCAGTGCAGGATATATTTACCGCCCTCCAAGATTCAGATCCTGCAGTATACTGGAAAAAAATATAGACGCAGGAGGCTCGATTACAAAAAAAATTGGTTTTATGGGGGCGGCGGTTTCCGATCACCCGGATATCGGAAAATTGAGCCGGTATGCACTAGATCGCGGGCTTGCCGTATCTTTCAGTTCACTCCGGGCTGATTCTCTATCGGAGGATCTGGTTGGTTCATTGATAAAGAGCGGAGTCAAAACCGCGACCATCGCTCCGGAAGCCGGCTCCCAAAAAATGCGTCGGGTCATAAACAAGGGGATAAATAAAACTCAAATTCTGGGTGCAGTGGAAACGCTTGTGAATTGCGGTATTCCGAATCTGAAACTCTATTTTATGATCGGTCTTCCAGGGGAAAATGAAAAAGATATTGAAGCGATCGTGAATCTTTGCAGGGAAATCAAGGATCGGTTTTTAAAGGCAAGCAGAGAAAAGAAACGGATCGGAACCATAACGGTGAGCGTTAATCCGTTCGTCCCAAAGCCCTTTACACCCTTTCAGTGGGCTGCAATGGATGACATAAAAAATCTGAATCGGAAAATAAAAAAGATAAGAGAGGGCCTTCGAAAGACAGCCAATCTGCGTGTTCAGGCAGAATCTCCACGGCGGTCTTTTATTCAGGCTCTTCTTGCAAGGGGAGACCGCAGGGTGTCCGATTTGCTTGTTCTTGCAATAAAAAATCGCGGCAACTGGTCCAAAACCTTAAAAGAAACAGAGTTGGACGCTCATTTTTTTGCATCCCGTGAAAGATCCCTTGAAGAGCTTTTGCCCTGGGATTTCATTGATCATGGTATCCATAAACGTTTTCTTGAAAAGGAATACAAGCGTGCACTCAAGTCTGAAACCTCAGAGCCATGCCCCATGAAAGGTTGCAGCAGATGCGGAGTATGCGAGCCTGACGCATCTTCAAAATAGTCATATTTTTTTAAAAACCGATAAAATTATATAAGACAACCCTTGACTCATTTTATGAAGTGCCGGGGTCAGGAGGATAGCGAGGATTATAAATAAATGGATGTGATCGTGATCCCAAAAGAGAAAGCTGTTTTCTGGATGGATGCCAATGGCCGATGGTGCAATGAATTCGGAAAATTTGAAAAGAAAAAAATTATCGACTATTTTAACAGATCGATCAACAGTGACGAAGACGGATATTTCGTTTGTCAGGAAAAGGAAGGTTTTGTAGAGAAGGTTTACTTTCGATATATGGATACGGCATTATTTGTTTTTGATGTCCGCTTCAGAGATCCCATCGAGCTGGTATTGAATACCGGGAAAGAAATCGGACTTGATCCTGAAAAGTTATGGGTCGAAAACGACAATCTCTACACAGTCGCCGGAAAAGATCGTATCAGGTTTTCCGATCGCGCATTGATGAAGATTGCAGGGATACTGGAAGAGAGGGATGGAGCACTTCTAGTCCGGATAAATGGAAAAGTTTATGGCATACCGGAAAAGAAAAATGAACAGAAAATGGATTCGTGACATAATGAAATAGATTTTATAGCCGTTGTCATAAATATGTTCCGATTGAACGGTGATCAAGAGCCTCCTCATTCGTTGATTTCGGTATTTGGAATCAGGGTTGTATATTTTATATTGTATTATGGCTGCTCCCCTTTAAAAGTTTAAATCTGCTGAAGAGATAAGGTGCAATAAAAGTTACCCAGATGCCCATCACAAAGTATCTAGTAAATTCTGACAGCTCCGCAGCCGGCAGTATTACTTTAAGCCCCGATTTTATGGCAAGCAGAGAGACAAGCCCGGTAAAAACTTTTATAATTCCTGCGGCAAAATTTCCTTTTGGATCAAAGCGGATTCGGGTCTCAGCGTAAATGGTTCCCACCAAAAATCCCGAGAACACTCCCATAATTTTGCTAACCGAGTTGCCCGGGAGGATTTTATATACCAGTATTGAAGTAATGATGATTCCTGCGGAAAGAATTATTTCATTCAGCCGATGGTATTTTTTTCCGATTACAAAAAGTATCGGGAGCAGGATAAACAGTGTCATGAATCCAAACAGATAGCCGCCAAGAACATCCCCGAGATAATGAACAGCAAGGTAAAGCCTGGAGTAGGGTATCAGCAGGATGAGAAGGAGGCTGAAAATTCGTATGTAAATATTTTTTGTCAGATAAACTATCGATCCAAAAAAAGAGACCGTGCCCTGCGTATGCCCGCTGGGAAAACCTGGACTTGCAGGCAGGTAACCTATATTGAGCTGTTTGATTCCTTCCAAAAGGTTTTCCGGATCGGGCCTCGGGTTCTGAAAAATCTCCTTTAACATATCATTAAGAGCAGCTGAAAAAAGAAAAACCGTTCCGATTTTTATTGTATTTTTTTTGTCATAACACCAGTACAGAACCGGAAGCATCAGGGTATAGAACAGTTCGCTGCCTATTCCGGTGACAGCGATCATACAGAAATCAAACCACCTGCCGATGAAGAGATGGACACTGTTCAGTGTTTCTTCACCAAACAGCAGCGGGTTGTTAAAAAAAAAATCCATGTTTTCCGTTTTCTTAAATTCAATATTCTTAAAACTTTAAACGCTCACTTTAGGTTTAACTTTTTTGGTAACTTTATCAAGGTATTTTATTCCATATCGCATGGAGAGGCCCACGGGAAAACGTTTTGCTGAAAGCCTGATTGCATGTATATTTTTGACGTAATGATTTTAAAAATGTTCGAATTGAGAATTTCATTGCACTTTTGTTATGATCTTTGTAAAAGTTTTGTAATAGAATAATCCAGTCTCCAATAAGGCATATTATTTGCTATACCCCAAAAATTAAATTTCGAAGGGGCTGAAATGTCTAAAAATTCCAATATTATAGGGGTTGATATCGGTTCCGTATCCATTTCTATCATTGAAATGGCGCCGGACAAACAAATTGTCAGAACCGCCTATGAGTCTCATCAAGGAAAAATAGCGGAAACCTTGATAAAAATTCTGGATCGTTTTGATCTCTCAGGAGTTTGCGGAATCGCTTCAACATCATCCACTCCTCCGGTTCTGCGTGTAAATCGGAACTATGACAACCGGGTCTCTATCATGAAAGCAGCCGACTTTTTTCATGATTCCATCTGCGCCATTCTTATTGTCGGGGGCGAAAAGTTTGGCCTGATCCGTTTTGATGAGGCAGGGAATTATCTGAATTTCAAAGCCAATACTTCATGCGCTGCGGGTACGGGCAGTTTCCTTGATCAGCAGGCCAGTCGGTTGGGACTTTCAAACATTGGAGAATTAAGTGAACTGGCGTTTAAAAACAACGGACCTGTCCCGAAAATCGCTTCAAGGTGTGCCGTTTTCGCGAAAACTGACCTGGCGCACGCCCAGCAGGAAGGGTACACCCTGTCGCAGATTTGTGACGGCCTGTGTATGGGACTTGCAAAAAATATTGTAGACACTTTGTTTGGAGGTGAGAAGCCCCGGGGGCCGATATTGTTTTCAGGTGGGGTTTCCCGCAATCAGGCTGTGGCAAAGCATATTCGTTCAATGCTAAATCAGGAAATCATGGTTGAAAAGTCTCTGTACGGGGCTGCCGGAGCCGCTCTGAACCTTATGGATGAGCTGCTGCTGAAGGATCGAATACATATTCGGTCTGCTCATGAGATTATCCATGACAGGAACAATGAAAAAACCTGGTTTTATCCTCCTCTCAAGCTTCAGCAAACTTCATATCCGATATTTGACAGTGTTGAAACATTTGAATACCTGCATCCGGAAATCAGCCTCGGAATCAGCAGCCCTGTCGAGGTGGATATTTACGAATCCATCAAGGATTCCACCCAAAAAGCATATCTTGGAATTGATATCGGATCTACAAGCACGAAAGCAGCACTTGTAAGGGACGACCACACTGTGCTCGCTGGATTTTATACCCAAACAGCAGGCACGCCTGTTGATGCCATAAGGACCATCTTTGCGGCCATCGATCATGTTGCCACAGAAAAACTCGTGAATTTTTGCATTCTTGGATGCGGAACAACCGGTTCCGGCAGAAAGTTTGTCGGAAAGATTGTCGGAGCAGATCTTATTATTGATGAAATCACTGCCCACGCCCGTGCCGCTGTTGAAATAGATTCGACTGTCGATACAATCATCGAGATCGGCGGTCAGGATTCGAAATTTACCACGTTACGAAAAGGAATGGTGACATTTTCCATAATGAATACGGTTTGTGCGGCGGGAACGGGAAGTTTTGTCGAGGAGCAGGCCCGGAAACTGGGCTGTCCCCTGAGTGAATACTCCGCAAAAACCGAAAATCGGAGGTCCCCCATTGCAAGCGACCGTTGCACGGTTTTTATGGAAAGAGACATCAACTACTACCTTTCCGAAGGGTATGAAAGGGAGGAAGTACTGGCCTCGGTTCTTCACTCTATCGTGGAAAATTATCTGACAAAGGTGGCCGTTGAGAGCAGTATCGGGAATACCGTATTTTTTCAAGGTGCCCCAGCCAAAAACAGGGCGCTTGTGGCCGCTTTTGAGCAGAGGCTCCAAAAGCCGATCCATGTATCAAAATACTGTCATCTCACCGGGGCTCTGGGGACGGCGCTCTCTCTTTCAGATCAGAAGATTCGAAAGACCGGGTTCAGGGGCATCAGCTTATACCGAAAAAATATTCCAATAACTTCTGAAGTCTGTGAACTGTGCACCAATCACTGTAAGATTTCGGTTGCAGATATTGAAAGGGATAAAGTGGCCTATGGGTTCCTTTGCGGCAGGGACTATGATACCGGGAAATTTATAGACAACAACCGGTCCGGATTCAATCTCCTGAAATCCAGGGAAAAGATCTTTTCTTTTACATCCAAAAACCGCCTGGAGAAAGGCATCACAATCGGTTTGCCGGCCGGTCTTCATATATATGAGGATCTGCCGTTCTGGAAACGGTTTTTTGAAAGGCTTTCCATCAAAACGGTTACGAGTGAGCATTATCGGGAAGCTGTAAAAGACGGCAAACAGATTGCCGGTGCCGAGTTTTGCGTGCCTCTGGCAGCTTTGCACGGACATGTCGATTATCTGCTGGACCGGTCCGATTATGTGTTTTTGCCTTTTTATCTTGAAAAAAAGGCGGAGGAAAAAAATCGCCGCAGACAATTCTGCTATTACACCCAGTTCTCGCCCAGTCTGGCTGCAGCTGCAACAAAGCCTGAAATCCGGAACAGGCTGCTGATGCCGCTTGAGAATTATCTCTACAGCAGTTTCCATGGCAAAGTTCAGCTTTACAAGATGCTGAAATCCATTTTACCGAAAAAAAAGGGTTTCTTCGATGTTTCTTCCGCTTATGATGCTGCATGTGAATTCAAACGTTCGTGCGACCTTGAGCTGAAAAGAATATATAAAAAGGAATCTGATTCAGATGATCTTCACGTAGTTTTGCTTGGCCGCCCCTATACTGTCCTGGCATCTTCCATGAACAAGAGAATTCCTGAAATTTTTGGATCTCTCGGAGTCAAAACTTTCTACCAGGACATGCTTTCCTATTCAAAAAAAGATGTCCGAGCCATCGAACCGCTGCTGGATGAGGTGCATTGGAACTATGCGGCAGGAATTCTGGAGACGGCCTGCGTGACTGCTCAAGCCAGGGGGGCCTATCCGGTCCTGGTAACCTCTTTCAAATGTACTCCGGATTCCTTTGTCATGGATTATTTCAAGAAGATTATGGAATCATATGATAAGCCTTACCTGATTCTACAGCTGGATGACCACGATTCCAGCGTTGGATATGAAACCAGGATTGAGGCAGCGATTCGTTCATTTGAAAACCATCATCATGAGAATACAAAAAAAAGCCCGCCTCGATATGTCCGGTCACTCACTCACTCCAAAGAACGGCCTCTCGGAGACAGGACTCTTCTCATCCCGAACTGGGACAGCATTTCCTTGAGATTCTTAATCGCAGCTTTTCAGAAGGAAGGCATTGATGCAAGGCTGCTGGATGAAAACGAGGTGAGTATTCAAAAAAGCCTGCGATACAATACCGGTCAGTGCATCCCTCTGAATATCATTGCTCAGGAATTCATCGACTATGTTCAGAATCATGATCTGGACCCGGCTAAAACCATGCTGTGGATGATAGAATCATCCATGGCCTGCAATCTTGCTCTGTTCCCCTATCACTTAAAAACTATTTTCCAGGCATATGGACATGGAATGGAAAAGGCCGGAGTGTTTGCCGGGGAGATTTCATTCATGGATATATCCATAAAACTTCCGCTTAATACTTATTTTTCTTACATGTTCGGCGGTCTGATCCGAAAGGTTGGCTGTAAAATCAGGCCCTATGAAAAAAATAAGGGCGAAACCGACCGGGTCATTGAAAATAATATTGAAATTCTGATTGATGCGTTTCTCGGAAATCGCTCAAAAAATGATGCGCTCGATGAAGCGATTGATAATTTTGAACGGATTAAAACACGATCAGAGTCTGTGAGCCGCCCCAAGGTAGCGATATTCGGTGATCTGTACGTTCGGGACAACGAGGTGATGAATCAGAATCTGATACATTACATTGAGGAAAATGGCGGAGAGGTGGTGGTGACACCCTTCAGCTCTCATATGAAAATGATTGCCAAACCCTATATTCAAAAGTGGTTTCGGGAAGGATTGTATTTCAGTGCATTTTCCTACAGGACCCTGATTGCGGCTTTAAAGCGGCTTGAAAATACCTATGAAAGATATTTTGAGCGAATTTTAAAAGAATCGAAGCCGTCATATGACGAATCCCCAGAGAAGATCCTCTCCGAATATAATATGATACTTGAGAATTCCGGGGAATCCCTCGAGAACGTATTGAAGATTTTTTATACCAAAAAGCATTACCCGGATATTTCCCTTTTTGTCCAGACCAGCCCGGCATTCTGCTGCCCATCACTGGTAACGGAAGCCATGGCCGGGGAGATCGAGAGAAAGATCGGTGTCCCGATTGTTTCGATTACCTATGATGGGACAGGAGGAGATAAAAATGATGCGATTATTCCATATCTGAAGTTCCCGCGGACCCGTCTCCGGGATCAGGACAGGAGAACGCTGAAATCGGGCTCATTGCCCTGATGCAGCATCGGAAGTTGACTCTTCCCGATTATAAAGAAGCCGTCTCAAAAATGTTATAGGGTTTAATTTCATCGTCAGTGCCTGAATAATTTTGTAATACCAAAACACTCTCTGTATTTTTGCAAAGGTGAGTTCTCAAGTATCATATGCAGAAATCGTTCACCCGGAAGACTTGGAAAGGGTCGGGGAGGAAGTAGTCGAGTATTCCAAAGATAAAAAAACAAATGATTTCGTGCACAAACCCTATCGCATTATCACCAAGGGAAAAGGATAAGGATATCCCAGTAATATTTATTTCAGGGAATATAGAGTTCTTAGAGTCAATGAAAGAGCTAAGAGAAAAAGATCCGAATCTTGAACATTTATCAAAACCAGTTGATAATTTGGACTATGTGAATAAGATAAATGAATTAATCGGAAGGAGTATTAAATAATCCCATTCTTGAATCGCAACACAGACACGAAGTTAGGCCTTAGGCCTGCGACCGATACTCGTATTAAGCCATGAAGCTTTTAATAAGAACTCAGGCACCATTTTTCTATGGGTTACTGTTTTTTTCTTGACAAGATCACATCCGGACGATAAACTATAAAGTAATGATTGAAGCTCAATGCTCATAGCAAAAAAATGGGGTGAGGTTTATGGCTGCTGCAATAGCAAAGAATCTTATGAAAATCAGTAAGCTTTCGGAAATCACCGGGGTTGCTCGTGACGCCATTCACTACTATATCAGGGAAGGCCTCCTCCCCAAACCTGTTAAAACCAAAAAAAATATGGCTTACTATGACCATACGTATATTAAGCGCCTCAGGTTTATCAAAGAGCTTCAGAATAAGCGTTTCCTCCCATTGCAAGTCATCAAGCAGATCCTTACGGAAAGCGAAGGCAATATCGGAGCTGACGAGATCAAGACCATACTTGAGCTGGACGGAAAGCTTTTCAAGAATATGAAGTCAAGACCTGATTTAAAACCGCTCACATTTAATGAACTCGTTGACCGGTTCGGGCTGCCGGGCGAGGAGATAAAGAAGCTCATTGAGTTAGGCATAATTTCTCCGGAAAACAACTCCGGTGATGAGGTTTTCGGAGAGGACTGTATTCGCATCGTTGAAATCTGGTCCAAGATTCGTCAGATTGGCTTTACCGAAAAGCTTGGTTTTTCGGTAGACCTTCTTCAGATTTATAAAGATCTGATTGAAGTTCTTGTTAAAAAAGAGGCTCAGATATTTGCCACCCGGCTAACCGGCAACGTTGATAGTGAGGAAAGCGTGAAGATGGCCGAAGCTGCGATCCATCTGACGAATAACTTTATCGGTTTATTGAGGAAGCGGACTATTTTGAAGCTTGTGAGAGATTACGGCATGCAGTCAAGTTAAATTTTCATGTGAACCGGTGACAATCGAAGAGACAATCTCTTTTTGATTGGGGCAAATACGTGAGGCAACTGCAACATCCAAAATGCTGTTCCGGGAGGTGACAAAAATGACTAAAATACTTTTCACAACATCTGTTACGCCCTATCCGACTGACCCGTGGAACGAGACAATGACCGACGGCGGCGCACAGCGATTTACAAAGGGACAAGACATATTCACCATTAATACCCATGCGCACTGCCATGCAAATCATCTTCTCGCGCAAAACATCTCTATCCCTTCCGAGGTTCTGGAATACCCTACATGGGATATATTCACCGGCAAGATAAAGAAAAAATATGACTATGTAGGAATCTCTTTTTTCCCAATGCACATGGATAACGTTCTTAAGATGTGCCTGTATATTCGAAAGAAATCACCTGCTACAAAAATAATACTGGGAAGCTACGGCGCCCAGTCTTTTTCCGCTGCGTTTAATAAGGAAGAAGCAAAGAAATATGCCGATTACATCTGTTTAGGCGAGGGTATTAAATTTCTGAGAGATCTTTTAGGTGAATCAACGGATTCTCCTGTTACCGAGCGGCTTTTGCCCAAATGCGGAGGGACAGTCTCATGGCTGGACAAGCGGCCGAAAGGATCTATTGGCATGCTGATCAGCGGGCTCGGCTGCGCGGGAGGATGCGATTTCTGTTCGACCACTCAAATGTTTGGTCAAAAGCGACATCAGCTGCTTACAGGTAAACAGGTGGCTGATGAACTCAGGAGATATCTCAAGGTCTATCCAGGGATCGAGCAGGTTATGGTAATAGAAGAGGACCACTTCCGGGTGCCTGAGCATCTATTGGAAATCGGCAAAGAACTGAGAAAAGACCCTGAGACGCTTGCGCACCTCGATTATTTCACATTCGGCAGTACCGGAAACATCAAAGCATTTGCCGAAACTTACGGCTGGGAAGAATTGGCGTTGACGGGAGTGGGAGCGTTGTTTATCGGCCTTGAATCAAAATTTGCCGGAGAGCATGGCTATGATAAACGCGCTGACGGTGCTTCAAGAGAAGTGTTCGAAAATCTCCATAAGATTGGTATCCGGACGGTCGGCGCCTGGATGTGCGGATGGGACTTCCATGACCGCAACAATATCGTGGAAGATCTCGAGTGGCTCGTCTCGCTTAACCCGACTTTTTATCAGCTTACCAGGGTCAGTCCCTTCCCGGGGACACCATTCTGGGATAGGGCAAAGGAAGAGGAGCGACTTCTTGATGTACCATGGGAGGACGTACATTTCTGGAGCAGCGCCCACAAGGCGGCAAGCTTCGAGGGCCATGAACTTATTGACTTCGTTGAAAAGGGGTATACAAAGCTATATGAGACGTGGGGTTCTTCCATCACAAACAAAATAATTGTACACCTGAACGGGTATGAGTTCTGCAGGAATGCAAAAAGTGATATTTTAAGGGATTATAAATCTCAATATCATAAAAAGGTCGCAGCCAGTCTTTATCCTTTCATCGCAGCCTGCGAGAGATTCGCTCCCAATGGAAGAGTCCGGCGACGAATGTTCAAACTTGAGGAACTCTATCGCAATATCCTGGGTGAGCCGACCAAATCGCAGAAGCTTCTGTCAAGATATATAGCCATGCGGGCTGCCGTAGGCAAAAAACGGGAAATGAAAGACCCTTGTAATCGATATCCCCGCGACGATGTCTGCAAGCTATATCTGTATGAGAAAAAGCAGGATGGAGAAAACAGTTCTCCTTACAAAGTTATATTTCCCGAAAAAGGAATCCCCTTCTATTCATACAAGGTCGGGCAAAGCTTGAACCGCTATAAGCTGAGCACAATCAATTGGGTTCTTAAGGGGATTAGTAAGATTTACGCTACTGAAAACATTGACGAGCTTCTCGGAAAACGGCTAAAGGAAGGGGCTATTTCGACCGGATTCTAAAACCATGGAGCGTAGAATGGGAAATTATGTCACTGTACGGGGTAATAAAATCTATTACGAAAAGCTTGGAGAAGATGGCGAGCCCATCGTCATGATTCATGGAATTCCAACATCCTCCTTTCTATGGCGTCACGTACAAAAGCCCCTTTCGTTAAATTATCAAACATACGCCCTGGACTTGCTCGGATACGGCAAGTCGGACAAGCCGGCAAACTCTGATTATACACTCTCGACTCAAGCCGATATTGTGGCCGGGCTGATAGATGAACTTGGTTTGCAAAAGGTAATTATTGCCTGCCATGATCAGGGTGGCGGGGTGGGTCAGGTATTTGCCTGCCGTTATCCTGAGAAACTGTCAAAGTTCATTATTATGAATGGCGTATGCTACGACTATTGGCCTGTGGTTGAAGTAAGAGCGATCGCGAAGATTCTCAAACTAGGTATATTCGCTTCTCTTGTTTACAAAGTCGATTTCCTTATGGATATACTCTTGACATTGGCGCTGCGCCAGGGCGCCTGGCGGCGAAATGCATTTACAGAGGACATTATTCGGGAGTACCTGAAACCGTGGAAAGGGTCTGAAGGCAAAAAGGCCCTTGTGCGAGTAGCGGCGGGCCCGACTGAAAAAGAAACTCTTTCTCTTGATCTTTCAGCCATTCGTGTACCAAGCCTTATTATTTGGGCCGAACAGGATGCGTTCCTTCCTATGGAAGCCGCTGAACGCTTAGAGAAAGACCTGGGAGGTCCCACCCGGTTGGAAACCATACCCGATTGCGGCCACTTCCTGCAGGAGGATAAACCTGAAGAAGTGGCGCGCCTTATGATCAAATTTTTACAGTAGATTTACGGGACGATTATGAAAATATAACTTTACCCAAATATAAAGGGTCAGGCCAAAAACCCATAAGATGGCCGGACTTCGAAAAGCCAATAGGGTAAATACGAAATTTAGAAACCACATATGTAAAATGAAATTTATTATCGAACCAAAAAAAATTGAATGGTGGTTTTGGACCATAACATTCGTTTTCATCATTGCTGCCTTGTTGGGATGGTCCCAAGGATACTATCTTGTCGTTCTTATAAGCGCCATACAAGTGCTATTTTTCTGGAGCCGGCTCAGAAGTCTTTTAGCATTTGATACACAGGTAAGAATCGCGTATTTCGCATTTAGCCTTCTTGGTCTAATAAAGACAATTCAATTCCCTTTTTATATCTTAATGCTCATAGGCACCTTCATGGTCGTTGCTTTTAACCGATGTGGAATTGCGCTCGTTCTTAAAAGAATGCCATGGAATAAACAACAAGTAGTGAAGATACAGGACAACCTATCCTAATTAAGGGAATATCATCGAGTTTCAGGCATGGAATCGAATCGCCCCACCAGATCGTTAAGTTGATTGGCAAGCTGCATAAGCTCTTTAACACTGGCGTTAACCTCCGAGCTTCTGTCAGCCATACTTCCGGCAGCCCGATTTGTTTTTAAAATATCTTTTGATATCTCTTCGGCTACCACCGAATTCTGAGTCATACTCTTGTTGATTTCCGAAAATCCCTGGGAGGATTGGGCCACATTTCCAGCGATCTCTTTGGTGGTTGAAGACTGCTCTTCCACAGATGAAGAGATAATCATTACAAAATCATTAAGTTCATTAATTACTTGAGATATTTCGGTAATTTTATTTACGGTTTCTGTTGTGGCACTTTGAATATCTTCGATTTGCCGTTTTATCTGTTTCGTAGCATCTGATGTCTGTTTTGCCAGTTCCTTGATTTCGTTTGCCACCACGGTGAAACCCTTCCCGGCATCTCCGGCTCGTGCAGCCTCAATCGTTGCATTCAGGGCTAGCAGATTTGTTTGTTCGGAGATGTCTTCAATAGTCTCTGTTACTTTCCCCACTTCCCGAGCTGTCAGACCTAGTTTGTAGACCAGGTCGGAAATAATTTTGGACTGGGATACGGTATCGGAGGCAACCTTCTGAGTACGATTTGTATTTTCCGCTATTTCACTTATGGTATTGGTCATTTGTTCAACCGATGAAGCGACCATATTTGCATTATTTGACAACTGCTCCATGGAGGCCGCAACCGTTTTTGTATTATCGCTAAATTGTTCATAAGCATCGGTAACATTGTCTGAGATAGTGGACATTTCACCCGCTCCATCGGACATCTGATCGGAAAGATCGGATAGCCCCTTTGATGAATTATTCAGCGTTTCAGCATTTTTCTGTATTTCAAGAATAGCCTCCTGCAGTTTCGCTTTGCTCATCGTAAGTTCGCCCTCTCTATCCTTCAGTTTTTTACGTATCTTGTTCATGTAGGTGCCAATATATGTGAGCCAGGCTAAACCCAGGGCGCAGATAACCCACTGAACGATATTCTGGGTGAGATCGAAATTCAATGGCGGGGATAGTATATCCATTATAATTACACCCCCATATCCAGTCAACGCAATTAGGGACACGATAACAAATCCGGACATGGTGAGTTGAAAGGCACCGAACAGGATGGTTAATAGGTAAAAGACCATGACGGCACCGCGGATATCCTGAACGAAGTACATAAAATAAGTAATGTATAAGATGCCTGCAGATATTTGATAAAGTGTAAGACTGGGATCTTTAAAGCTCTTGTTTATCCCGCTTCGAATTATGAAATAGAAAAGCGACTGAACAGAAATTAGTAGTCCAAGGTAGAAGAGTCGATGACTTATCGACATGGCGACCAGACCTGCCTGCATCGCGACAATGATTACGATAGCACAAATACCGAAAAAGGCATTTGCCATTAGCAGGCGATTTATTCGAAACGCTTGTTTTTTGTCATTTTTTGGCACAATTGAAAACATAGTAGCTCCAAATTTTATGAATGATTATAAGGGGATGTTCTTCAGCGCCTGAATTTGACGGTTTAAACTTGATGAATTCGTAAAAAGTCGTAAAACAGACGGCAAAGAAATTGGATTTTTTACGAAGCCGTCAAACTTGCTAACCATCTATTAACTATAACACTCCAGGTTGTTGACTGCAAGAAATAGATACTTCAGAAATAGATACTTCGGGGGTCGGGGAATTTTTTGACCCCCTTTTTTTACTTTTTTCGTTGCCATCAAAATTTTGACATTTTATGAGACTGTCAAGAATAATCCAGCATTTGGGGTCGAACAGCATTTGGGGTCGCCCAAGATAACCAACTATAATCATAACAAAAGAATTTTAAAATAGACCCTTAAATCTTCCTAAACGACTCTTTTTGCCCTCAAAAAGGACAGTTTAAGCTCAAGAAAATAGTATATCAAAAAACCCAACGTAATTGTTAGCCCAGTTTTCACTATAATTCCAGATGTTTTTCTGAGCCATGAACCCAGGTAGTACCATTTCAGATATCCATGGTTGAAAGCCAGTGGTGTGCGGAACGAATTTCAGCACCATCCGGAAATGTTTTTTCCCGGTCCAGTTCTTTTACTATTTGGATTCTTTTCGTATCGGGGTAATATTTTGTGAAGATCGGATAACTATGGCTTAATGTGTTGGAGCGCCACTTTACTTCGATCAATGTCTGTGGGGTATTGTTGCGGGTTATTAAAAAATCGATTTCCTTTCCTTCCTTGTTTTTCAAATAATAAAGCGCCATATTCTCTCCATAACAGTCAACGCGGAAATGGATCTCTTTCAACAGGGCACAGGCTGCCAGGTTTTCAAGGCGTATGCCGGGATCATCCAGGATCTGACCGGTATCATAAAAATAATATTTAGGTGCTTTTAGAATGGATCTTGCAATTTTTTTATAAAATGGCGGAACTTTAAAAATGACATACATATTTTCCAGAATGGTCAGCCAGCGTTTGATGCTTTTATCCGAACATTCCAAATCCCTTGCAAGGGCGCTATAAGAAATTGGACTGCCTACTCTGGTTTTCAATAATTCAATCAAGGTTTCTATGGCGGTGATCTGCTGAACATTTTCCAAATCAATGAGATCCTGTTTCAGGATAATGTCAAGATGCGATTTCTTCCATCGGCCGTAAAACCGACTTGTCCCGTTCAGGAATGGTTCAGGAAACCCTCCGATGCTAAGGAGTTTTTCCAGTCCTGCTTCTAAATCATCCAGTTTAAGAATGTTGTGGATTTCTTTCAAATCCAGGGGATGTAAACGGAACTGAAAAAAACGTCCGGCAAGAGAGTCTCCGACCTTCCGATAGGTATCCAGTTTCGCACTTCCAGTGACAATGATCGATGGTGGAATGCCTTCCGTATCATATATGCCTTTTAACCATGATTTCCAATTTTTCATTTTATGGAGTTCATCAAAAATGACAAGATCCTTTGAACGGTCCCATGATTTTTCAAGCAGACTGATACGGTGCTCCGAATGATCAAAATTCAGGTAATCAAAATTGCTGTCCAGCATTTTGGCGAGAGTGGTCTTGCCCGTCTGGCGCGGCCCGGTGATCAGAATGATTTTGTTTTTAAAATCTTCCCGAATATAGTCTTCAAGATAGCGCTTCATGGTGACTATTTTGCTATAAATTCCGAAAAAGTCAAGACTTTTTCGGAATTGAGGTCGAAATGGTTGATATTTTCTCGGGGTACCAGCATTTGGGGTCGCCCAAGACAACCAACTATAATCATAACAAAAGAATTCTAAAATAGGCCCTTAAATCGTCTTAAACAGCTCTTTTTGCCCTCAAAAAGGACAGTTTAAGATAATATAGTATATTTAAAAAATTTTGAAACCTGTTTTTTCGCGCTCAAAATGGTGTGTTTTATTGAGACTCTTTTCTTTCTTCAGTTATCAGCTAAAAGCCATTGATTTGATATAAAGAGGAGGTCTCAACGTTTCGGCTCACCTGGCAGCAGAAGCTTCCATAAATAAACGAAAAGGATATTAAATTGACAACAAGAGAAGATTTTAATAGGGGCGGAGTCAAATGTTTGACTCCGCCCCTGTTCCATTCTCTAACCTATCTGTTTTGTGTAGATTCTCGATGCTGGATCTTCCCATAATACGATCTTATGGAATATCAACAAACACCGGGTTGGACCAGGCAAACTGGTACGCGCCGGTCACAAAATCCTGGGATGTAACCTCAACACGATAATAGCCGTCCTGGTTCACCGAGTCTCCAAGGATGTCAGCGTAGGTCCAGGCCGGGCTGGTAGACGTACTCGGGTATATGGTCTGAAGGATTTCGCCGTTTTTAATGATATCGATCTTGACCAGTACGCAAGTCGGGCTCTCTGAATTCACGCTAAGGTTGATATCCGCGGAGCCATCAAAAATATACGCAGTGTCTCCCATAAGTTCTCCGTTGACATCCAATGCAAGCGATGGTCCGGTGGTGGCAAAGGTGCGCCCTGCCTTGATAGCTTTGTAAAGTTCATTCGCGCTCAACTCATTTTTTAAATAGACACCATTTTTCGCAACGCCTACGATCGAGTCAGCATCAACAGTATTATGGGCGTCGCTGTTGGCCAGGCCGAAGATGGGCCTTTCAACATCACCGTCCACGTATGCCATGAGATGGTCATCCCACGAATTCAAGGGCGCCTCGGGGGCTCCCAGCCATTGACCGACACCGGTGAATCCCAGTGTTGCATAATAAAGGGCGTTCCTCAGAGGTATTGGTGTGGGAAAGCCCGGGAAAGGGACCAGCATATTTACATCCCTTTCGCCATAGACGGCGAAGTTGTTGAGCGTAATCCCGAACTCCCATGCCTCTTGATCCGAGTAGCCGAGCTGTTTCGCATAGCTGGCAACGTCATCCACATGACTCTGATTGTAGACCTCCATATTGTTCACACCATATTCAGGAATGGTTGTGCCCGACGGGTGGTTGTGAACCGCGATACCTCCTTTGGAGTGGATGTAATCAACCCATTTGGTAATATTTTCCGGGTATAAGGCACCGGTGCCGGCCGGGTTGGGCGGATTAAGCCACACTTCTTCCGGGCAGAGGCAGTCTTCATCGTTTCCGACAAAAGGATCCTCAACACCCAGCGCATTGACATGGGCGCGGTTGAAAATGCCGTCACTGCCCGTTACCTCAAAGCCCGGCAGCGCTAAAAATGATTCGTCAGATGCTGCTTCGCATTCTGCAACCAGTGATTCCCATTCCGCCAGGGTTAATTGATTGCAGTGGTCTGTGATGATAACCGCGTTGAGGCCCCGGCTGAGAGCGGTTGCTTTAATATCGGCAACGGAGCCGGACCCGTCCGAGCGCGTTGTGTGCATATGCCCATCATAGTAGACAAGGGTAGTCGGGCCGGCAAAAGTGCTGCCGGTGCCAAATACAATCAATAGTGCTGCGACAAGAGAAATAAAAAAAATCCGTGGTTTCATTTTCTACCTCCTTTTTTGATTAGTAGTTCTGTCAATGTTGATCACGTAATTTAACAACACAACCAGGTTTTTACCTGACACTCCTTTGACAAAATTGAATATTAAAACAGATAGTTATTCTTCCATGTTTATCACTCCAAGTTAATTGTATAGAAGTGGTTTTAATATAGATTTTTTTGTAGGGTTGTCAGGCAATTTTTCGGCGTGTATTACTATCAGAAATATAAAGCATAATTTGTCGAAAAAGTAAATACTGGAAAGTTTAGTAGAAAATACTTAGTCAATTTAAGTATATCTTTGGGCGGCAGGTCAGATTTCCAGCTGTAACTACGCTGAAACACAACAATTTCTATCCAGATATATGGTTGAAATTTCACAGGAGGGAACGGCCGGTCAGACGTTGTATTTAGAGAAAAGTTCAAAATGTACGGGACAGGTACAGATCGTTTTGTTAAAAAATGGAAGCTGGTAGCGGCACTTTTTAGATTTATCCGACTCCAGAAAAAGGTAGCCGGTACCATTGGTGCTGATGACGTTACAAGGCTCGGAATCACCGCATTGCCCGGTGGAAAGGCAGGAATAGGATTTGGAGCAGTTGGTGGTTTCCAATAAAGCCTCGGTAGACACAGTGAATTCCATAACTGCCTCCCTGTTTTCTGAAAAATCACCGCCAGGTTAAACTGATTTCAAAACCTTCAATCCGGTTTGAGGTCGCGGCGGGTCAAGGGGTTCAACTTCGAGAACATATACTATATTTTATTGATGAATTCCCTGGTCAAGCAAAGAGATTGAGACCGAGGAGAGATTGTAAGATTTCATTAAAGCATACTTATGCATAATTTTCAATTTCAATATTTGAAATTCAGAATTTTTTACCCTCCCGAATCAGAATTACCAGAAGGAGCAGATCGATCAGCAGGGTTGTTAAATCAACTGCGCCAAATTGAGCGGTAATGGTAAAAATATTATTTTACCACTGGTGTTTTCCATGCATATAATTTATATTTTTTAAGAAGAAAGCTCTGCATGTTGATAAAACAGGTTCACTAATGTTAGGGTTTTTTTGTGAATTTGATTGATGCAGCAATACTGATTTATCATAAGACAGACTTGATGGTACCTTGATTAAAAGGGTGGCCAAAGCATACATCAAATGTTCTGTCAGAGAACTCAGATGAATAAACTTCTTAAAGCCATAATTATTATTACAGCTATATATGGTTTCTTCTTTGCCATTATTCTTGCTGCGGATCAGAGAGCTTTCTTCGGCAAGGAAACAGCCAATTTTCTCCTGATTTCCGAAATCGTAATTTGCGGCCTTGCCGGGCT
>JAQYVL010000072.1 GCA_030145525.1 Desulfobacterales bacterium | reverse complement strand
GGATTTCCTGCCCGGTTAGTTCTGTAAGGAGCGGTTGTAATGAAGGTTTGATCAAATCTCCTGCTTGGCTTTTCACTTTCTCCGGCTGATCCAACCCTTTGTTGAAAGCAGTCATCTGAATAAATAATTTTAATTCACGGTAATCGTGCTTCCCAAATTTTTTTGAAATTTCTTTTGCGGGTTGTAATTTCGGGGCAAGAGAATAATAGCGGTCCGGCACACGGACTTTCTTTTGATTTGGCTTTTCAGCGATATCTAGGAAATTCGGTCCCACTGCCTCTGTTTCATATCCGATTTTTGAGAAAGCATTATGCAGTGTTTCCCGGAATTTTGTGTTTTTGATTCTATCTGCTAAAATTATTTTGCATGAAGGGCCTGTGCTTTTTCTGATTCGGAGTAAAAAGCGCTGTAGTTTTTGGATATATTCTTTATCCGGAAGCTCTTCCAAATTCCATCTTGCTGTATCAGTAAAATTCATTTTAAGCCAGGCGCCCCAGAACTCTGATAAAGCCGAATGGTTACTGTCTTTGTTATAAGGCGGATCAATAAACACATGAGTAATTTTTAGTTTTCGGGGAAAGGATGAGGTTAATAAATCTGCAAGATGAATATAAGCCCTGTCATCAGTGTTTTCAAATTCATCCATTGAATTTGAAAAGCCTGTAAAATCTAAAAGGGAATTTAATTCCTTCCTGCATGTTAACATGGCTGTAAACTGCTTCTCAAAAACCTTCCAGACATTCTTTTCTGATCCGGTTGATGGCGAAAAAAACGCAGATGTTTTCAGCCAGCTATAGGTAGAGCGAGATTTCGCTGTCCTGTTTTGCATCGTGATGCAGCTTGTTAGAATCCCTGTAAACACATATTGAAGTGTTTCCCTGCATCTTACAGACGAGATTTTATTAATTGCATTCAGCAGTTCAGCCAAAGACTTCAAATTGCGCTGTGTAAAAAGCTCCTGAATTAAGATGTTATCTTTTTTTTCAGAAGCTTTAATTCTTTTTTTAGGGTACCAATATTCGGGTTGAGCCTTCGAATCCGAGCGTTGCCTTTGGATTTGAAATTTTGATAGACGCTTCAACCGGTTAAACCCACAATATTTGCAGGTAATCCTTACAGATTCAGGCCGGTCTTTTAGGCCTTCTTTCACCCATTTTAAATATTCGTAGTTTACTGTTTTTTTGCATCCGGGGCATTTGCAGGTATACCTTTTTTGAATATTGTCGCCCACTTGTTTTTGAATTTCTTCAAAAGCCTCTCTTAAGGCATATAAACCAACGGGCTGGAGTAAAACTTTTGACAGAAAAACAGCCACTGGATTGATGTCAGCGGCTAATACTTTCGCACCATATTGAAGTGCTGCAACAAGAGGGGCGGCTTCCCCGCAAAACGGATCAATCAGGAGATCCCCTGGCTTCATACCTTTAAAAATTCTGTGGAGTTCGTTGGACTGCTTTATCCCCCAGTAAGGATGAGAACGAGTAACACAATGCAAAAAGGAGGATTGTTTCATGTTCAATCTCAATAGGTTATATATGAAATGTGCGTATCTGCTCCAGGGAAATATTGTTTATTGAAAAAATGATGAGCATCAATAAATCGCATCGGCATTATAATCATTTCCGAATTACTTCTTATATCTGGTGGATCACATGGAGGAGTATATATAAATGATCTGATTATAATGCAAGAATCATCTGTTAATCGATAATATAAGAGTGCGTTTTGTAATTATTTCGATTATACCTGCGGATGCTGATCAGACTGCCCCGGATCATATTCCAAACCCTGGTGCCGTAATATATCATAATAGATCATGATCTGCCTTACATAGCGGACCGGCTCCGTTCCTCTGCAATATCCGTATCTGGCATTTTTAAAATACTTCCATTTTCGAAGCATGGGCAGGGTTTTTGAAAGGGATGACCATTTATTGGGGTCGAGATTCATTTTTTTTGCCAGTCTCTGGGCGTCACGAATATGTCCCTGCCCCGTATTGTAGGCTCCGAAAGCAATAAACAGACGGTCGGCACCTTCTGCACACTTAAACAGGTCATACAGCTTTTTTAAATGCCTGACACCTGCATTGATGTTTTGCATCGGGTCATAAAGGTCCTTTACACCATAGCTTTGGGCAGTTCTGCGGGTCAGTTGCATCAGGCCATAGGCTTCGGCAGGGCTTTTTGCCCATTGTCTAAAATGGGATTCCTGATAAATCTGGGCCGCGATGATTCTCCAGTCAAAACCATATTTGTCTGCCGCGGTCCTTATCAAGGGGATGTATCTGGGAAGCCTCGAAAGAAGACGTCTGTGATAGGCTCGTAAATCGACATAATCAAACAGCTCGATATCCGTATAATATTTTTTATAAATTTGATCAAATGTCCCATCTTCTTTTATTTTGATAAAAAATTCATTAATTTTTTCGACAAGTTCTCCGGCTTCAGGATGTACTGCCCAGCCGATATGCTCCTTTTTGCTGATATAACCGCGGACAACTGCCTTTGGAAAATATCGGCGGTTCAGCATGGCCACATTGCTATCGGCAATCGTGACCTCAATTTCTCCTTTTGCAACTTTCTGTATCAGTTCGGCAGTGGATATATTATCCACAGCTTCGATTTTTACGGGCATTCCTTTTTTTTGTAATTCCTTCAGTCGTTCCTCATAGGAGGTTCCTCTTCTTACGTGTATGTTTTTTTCTGACAGGTCTTCCAGCTTTCTAATATTATAGTTCTCTCTGTTTACAATGATCTGCTGCTGTATGGTCATATATTCTTTGGAAAACATGATTATGTTTTTCCGTTTCGGAGTAATTGTCAAGCTGGCAGCAATTACATTGCCTTTTCCCTCCATAAGCTTTGGGATCATTTTTTCCCATTTTTCAATAATGATTATTTTCAGCTTTACGCCGAGGTAATCGGCAAATGCGCTTGCAAGATCATATTCAAACCCCATCTTCTGGTCCCGGTAGGTGTAATAACAGTGAGCATTGTTTCTTGTGATAAATGATATTTCGTTTTTTTCCAATATGTTGTTAAGAACATCCGCTTTGAACAGTCTTTCGTGGGATAAAAAAAGAACGGATAAAACAATGATAAGAAAAAATAAAACCCCTGCCACTATGTGAGGCTTTTTAAAAATATTATTTATCTGGTTTGAAAAATACAATTAGAAAGCCCCCAACTGGCAGGGGCCGATTTTTACCGACATTGTTTCACATGCGTTGCCGACCTCTAATTTGTTGATATCAAGGTCCGATGCAATCTGCCAGGCAGCCCTGCAGGAAATTTTTCCGTCATGTGCTGTGCTTTTTATTTTCTCCTCAAGACTTTTGCTGATAGTGGTACCGGTTTTGACGATCTTTTTTTCGGGTTTATAGCCGAACAAACCCAGCTGACATTTTATCAGCCTGATCTTCAGAAAATCTGCATACATTCCAATTTCATCCATTGAAACACGCTGGTCTTTGCTGATTTTAAATGCAACAGCACAGGGCAGTTCATTTTCACCGGCGTTTTCAAGTAAAACCTTTTTAAGCTCCGGATTCGGTTCTTTGGAAGGATTGGGTTTACCTTCCCACGATTTTTTTTTTGGTCCGCTCATAATGCAAATCCTTTTTTGTTTGATTGCAGGTTAATTTTTATGAATCTTGTTTCAGCAGGAGATCATCATTTTATATAGTAATTTTTTCTAAAATACAATTCCTGTTGATAAACATCTATTTGCTTGAACAAAAACGAAGCGTTTGTTACTCTTTTTCTGTTTCTTTTCGGGAAGGGTTTTTTCTCGTTATATCTGCGTCAGCAGCAAGGCCTGTTGAACGCTGTATTTCGATAAACCCTGGAAAAAATATCCGAAGACCGGCTGATTATGCCTTTGAGTCTCCTGTTAAAAGGGATGCATGTTATGAGTGACAGATCGTTTAAAATTCATCGCAAAAAGACCAGGCCGATTCATGTTGGGAATGTGAAAGTAGGCGGGATGGCACCGGTTGCCGTTCAGTCCATGACAAACACATATACTCAGGATGTTAAATCTACGGTCTCGCAGATACATGGACTGGAAAAGGCGGGATGTGAAATCATAAGAGTGGCTGTGCCGGATCTGGAAGCTGCTTTGGCAATTGCTCGGATTAAGAAAGAAATTTCTATTCCTCTCATTGCGGACATTCATTTTGATTTCAGGCTTGCCATTCAGGCGGCTCGTTCCGGAGCGAACGGGCTGAGGATCAATCCTGGGAATATCGGCGGCAATAAAAAGGTCAGGGCGGTTGTTGATGCGGCAAATGAATGCGGTATACCGATTCGAGTAGGAGTAAATGCCGGTTCTCTTGAGAAGGATCTCCTTGAAAAATATGGAGGCGCAACAGCAGAGGCCATGGTTGAAAGCGCCATTCGGAACATTGCTTTACTGGAATCTTTTGATTTTAAGCAGATAAAAATTTCCATAAAGGCTTCGGATGTCGCCCGAACGGTAGAAGCTTACCGTCTTTTTTCTAATAAAACAGACATACCTCTTCATGTCGGCGTTACCGAAGCAGGGGGCCTGTATTCCGGGATTGTGAAATCCTCCCTCGGTATCGGCATGCTTTTGTCAGAAGGGATTGGAGACACAATACGTGTATCTCTTACCCGTGATCCAATAGAAGAGGTACGGGTAGGATATGAAATTCTCAAAGCCCTCGATATCCGTCGTCATGGCCCTGAAATCATTTCATGCCCTACCTGCGGGCGTTGTAATATAGGACTTTTTGATATTGCAGAAAAGGTCGAAAAAGCAGTGATGTTTTCATCCCTGCCCATTAAAATCGCGATTATGGGATGTGTGGTTAATGGCCCCGGAGAGGCAAAAGAGGCGGACATCGGTATTGCCGGCGGTGATGGGATTGGAATTCTGTTTAAAAAAGGGAAGATCGTCAAAAAAATCCCCCAGGAAAAACTTGTGGAGGCACTCCTTAAAGAGATTGCCGATTATGAAAAAAATACAAAAGCAGCAAAATTATGATATTATTTTTGATTTAAAAAATGAGGGCTGAAATGAGCAAAAAGGTTGAGACCGCGATATCACCAAAGCGGGTTGAGGACTATCCTGAATGGTATCAGCAGGTAGTAAAAGCATCGGATCTGGCGGAAAAATCTCCTGTAAGGGGTTGTATGGTTATCAAACCATGGGGGTATGCCCTGTGGGAAAATATAATGCATACACTGGATGGTATGTTTAAGAAAACAGGCGTAAAAAATGCGTATTTCCCACTTTTTATTCCGTTAAGCTTTCTGGAAAAAGAGGCGGAACATGTTGAAGGGTTTGCCAAGGAGTGTGCAGTCGTTACGCATCACAGGCTTGAAAAAGGGCCGGAGGGCGGATTGGTGCCTGCAGGGCATCTTGCCGAGCCTCTTGTTGTTCGTCCAACATCTGAAACCATTATCGGCGATTCATTTGCCAGATGGGTATCAAGCTATCGTGATCTTCCAATTCTGATCAATCAATGGGCAAATGTCGTTCGCTGGGAAATGCGGATAAGAATTTTTCTGAGAACAAGTGAGTTCCTGTGGCAGGAAGGGCACACCGCACATGCTGAAAAGGAAGAAGCTGTCAAGCGGGCCTATATGATGCTTGATGTATATGAAAGATTTGCAGAAGACTATCTGGCCATGCCTGTTATTAAGGGGGAGAAAACTGCTTCCGAGAGATTTCCGGGGGCTGTTGATACACTATGCATTGAGGCGATGATGCAGGATCGGAAAGCACTTCAGGCCGGTACTTCCCATTTTCTAGGGCAAAATTTTTCCAGAGCTTCGGATATCCGCTTTCAGTCGTCTGAAGAAAAAGAAGAGTATGCATGGACTACCTCATGGGGTGTTTCAACCCGCATGATAGGGGGGCTTATCATGACTCACGGCGATGACGATGGAATTGTTTTACCTCCCAGGATCGCATCTGCGCATATTGTGCTTCTGCCGATTTTTCGAAAAGAGAAGGATCGTCAGGCTGTGATGCAATATACGGAAAACCTGGCAAAAACACTTCGGGAAAAATCGTATTCCGGCCGGCACATTGTTGTGGAGATCGACAGCCGTGAAATTGGCGGCGCAAGGGGATGGGAGTGGATCAAGAAAGGAATTCCGATTCGCGTAGAGATCGGTCCGCGGGATATTGCAAGCGATTCGGTTTTTGTTGCAAGAAGAGATAAGGGTATAAAGGAAAAGGAATCGATCGGCAGAGAGCAGTTTGTCTCTCAAATTGTCGATGTACTGGATGACATTCAAAAGAATCTTTTTAACAGGGCGCTTGATTTCAGGGAGAAGCATACGGTTCGAATGGATGGCAGAGATGAATTTACAGATTTTTTCACACCTGAAAATATGGAAAAACCGGAAATTCACGGGGGTTTTGCCGTGTCTCACTGGTGCGGTGAAGAAAAATGCGAAACAAAAATAAAGGAAGATCTCAAGGTTACCATCAGATGTATACCGTTTGACAATGAAACCGAAACAGGCAAATGTATTTACTGTGGGGGGGCA
>JAQYVL010000071.1 GCA_030145525.1 Desulfobacterales bacterium | reverse complement strand
CCCCCCGGCTGCTGTACTGTAGAAGTTTCCATAATCGCTGACAATGCTGCCGGCCGCATATACGGTGGCATCCTCCCAGGGATCAAATCCTTCCGCACTGGGAGGGGTGATCCCCAGGGTCAGGTAAAAATCACCGCCGCCTGCATCTTTGGCGGCTATTTTTTTGATCATACGCCGGTTAAGGCATCCCCTGGATTCCATCAATATCGCACTTGCTGCCGGCTTATACTTACCGCCAGTTAAAATCTTCTTCTCAATATCCAGCTTTGACGCGGTGGCCCAGTTCAAAAAATTCCCTTTGCCAGCAAAAACCGTGACCGCAGGAGTGGCATTGATTATAATCAAGGCATCTTGGGCATCACTGTCATCGGCTGCATCTGCCGGATCATTTTCAACATAACTTTTATAGGTTGCCGAAGCACTTATTGCCGCAGCGGCTGCATCGGTTATCTGAACGAATCTTTCCGCACCAAAACTATACGCATACCACTTATCCGGCTCAAAATAACCGGCATAACTTAGAATGGACTTATAGGTGTCATCATAACAGCCCTCGGGATTGCTTTCATTAACATAGGCAAGATCATACATGCTGGCTGAATTGTCGATCAAAATCAGTAGATTGGGCGTTGAGCTACTGCCCAGAAAAGGGGGAACCGCCACGCCGCTTGCGCAGCTACCTCCAAAAGCCTCGGGGCAGGGGCTGCTAACGGAAAAAATAATGATCAAAATTACAAAAGCCGAAATGTTTTTTTTAAACGCTTGCATGATATCTCCTTTTGTGGCTTGTTTCCCAAGCCGAACATCCGGTGAAGCAAAAATTTTCAGATTTCAAGGTACGTGCTTCAACTTTACGATGTTTTTCAGTAAAACCTTTTAATATTTGCAGTCTTCTTCCTGTCCAATCACGTGCCGCCACTGGATCATGAGTTCGGAAACGGTATTGCCGCTTCCCAAATGCTGTGCATGGATGTCATATACAATATGCCCGCCTCCTCCGGCAGCGCCTTTTCCCTTTCCTTCATAGCCGGCTGCCATTTGAAGCGCAGAGCCCATTCCCAGAATCGTGTTGCCGGCCATTGTAATATTGGTGTGGGGGGCGGATCCGTAATTATTCGGAAAAAAAAGGTCCCGGTTTGCATCCGATGGATCGGACATGGTTGTATTCTTCCAGAAATCAAGAGCCGTTGTCCTTGTGATACCGATTGTCGCTTCCCCCAGATCTTCCTCATCTTCCGTAAAACCCGAAGGGCAGCAAAGATTCTGCTCCAAAAGCTCGGAAGCAACATCCAGCCCTCCTTCTGCTATATAAAATGCGATTTTATGCTGCACATCATTGGTAGCTGTCTTCATCTCTGTAGTTGATGTGTCAATGGAAGATATGCCGGCAAGGGTGATCAGCGCGATAATCATCAAAATTAAGACAAGAACCATCCCTCCATCATCGGAAATAATATTCCGTTTGTTTTTCATATTACACCTTCATATCAATAAGTTATTGCCTTGTAGTACTCAAACGTGATATCCCTTGGCCGGCTCTGTGCATTCAGGACAGTAACCCTGACAGTTTTAACATTGGCCATAGGGGTATTATCTGTGACATCCCATGAAATTGTATAACCCCCTTCTCTCACCGGAGCCGGGCTGCTTTCCAGGTCTTCGTAGTCAACGGCCATCAGCCTTTCAATCCGATCGGATGCCCAGGCCGATGATTCCGTAACCCTCCGGGCAGTAGCATTCCCGTTGATGGAAGAAATCGTCAGCGTTGCAATGGCGAGAAGAGCGATTGAAAAAATTGCAATCCCGATCAGTGCTTCTATTATGGTGAACCCTTGTTCATTGCATTTTTTTCCGATCTGTTTCGATTTTTCTTTTTTCATCTTCCTGTTTCCTTCCATCAAAGCCCTATATTACGACTCAATATCCGCTGGGTTATGGTCCGTTCGACAGGATCACCGCGACCGGCAGACTCTCGAATCGTTAATGTAATATCAATCCCCCGAATATCTTCCAGGTTCAATGCAGGTACCGGCAGACCCAGGTCATTTTCGGCTTCATCAAAATACCGGAAGGATAAAGCGGTCACATTATCCAATAAAGTAAGCTCCGATTCCGTATCTTTGTCTTCATCCAGAATCCGGATCAGCCGTCTGTTACCCGAATCAAACAAATAGGTTATCCTTTCAGAAGCATCATCATCAATAACACCGTTGTAATCCGGTGGGGCAAGTGATGTGTCAATGGTGTCCAGGGTAAAACGGATTTTTGAGGCGGCAGCTTCCTCAATTCCAAAATTGTCGCCTGTGGTTGGCGCGAAACCTGCCATCCGAATATCATGAGCCACGTATTCTATACCGACGCGTATGCTTTGCTGAACTCCTGCCGCGACATCCTGAGTGGTGTAAGATCGAACAGAAGAAGCATATACAACGTAGACTACCGTCATGACAATCGAAACAATAGCCAGTGTGACCAGAACTTCCACCAGTGTAAAACCCCTGTTATGCTTTTTCAAATTCATGCCCCCTGTTTCCCTATGACATTTGAACCCGGCCGACCGTATTGATGCTGATCTGTCTTCTTCCGGCCCGGCCTTCGATCACCACATTCCCAAGATCCCCGGCAACACCGGGAACCGGTATTCCGCGACCGTTAAATGACGTGTCGGGGCTGCCGTCCAGGTCGTCATCATTAAACGTCGTATCCGACAGATCAATAATCACCCCGGCGGGCAACTGCCGTCTTTTGAGAACCTGGCCTCCTTCAACGGCAATGACATAGCTGTTGGCGGCAAACTGTGTCTTTACAACGACATTCTGTTTGATCGCCCATGACCTGGCCATTTGAAGATCACCTCGCAGACTATTAACCGTACTTCTCAACTTTGAGGCATCCCGCCATCCGATCATGTTTGGTATCGCTAAAGCGGACAGGATAACCATTATGGCAATTACCATCATCAGTTCAATTAATGTAAATCCGGATTCCTTTTTAAAGCTCATGCGATAGCCTCCACAATCATCTTGCATCTAACATTTTGTTACTATTATAAATAATTAGCTGTAAACTAAAAATTGTTAAAAATCGTATACTTTTATGTCAGAACTGGTTTATTCAAATTTCATACCACTTTTTACATTTTAAATGTATATGGCTGTTTTCATATATATCCATTTGAAATAAAAAAGTATTTAAAAAAAACTGTTGTACGATCACCATTTTGGCGGGACTCAATTGGATTATCAAAACAAAAAAACAAAACATTTTTTATAACTATTATTAAATTATTTTAGAGTTTTGTCTGGGATGGAATCATGGCGATGATGAAGATAGTTTTTAAAATATAGATTATGATATCAAATGAATATGATTATACCACGCTGCTTTTCTCGATAATTATTCACATAAAGTATTAAATATTTTTATAGCTTCCCGCTAACAGCTTCTCAGACAAGTTAATCAATCCGGAATCCGGGAGTTGAATGGTAAAATAGCGATATTATTATAATCAAAAACGGTTCAGCGTAAAAATTCGGCAAATTCCTTCTGGATTACCCTGTATAGCTTTTCACCAATGGCGAGACCGGTATCAATAAACTGTGGCCCATATTTCATGCCGGTTGTTGTTCGGAAGGAAGTCTTGATTTTCTCCAGTGCTGCAATCCCTTTGGGAAAAAGGCTTACAAATTTGGTTAGCGGTATATCTGCAAATTCAATCATGTCCCATACCGTGTAGGCGAAGTTATCCGGACCCCAGCGAAATTTATCCGCATCATAAAGGCAGTCGGAAATAAGAGTTCCCTCAAGGCTTTTACAGGACTGCTGCTCCTTAAAAGCTTCATGGTTGTGGATGGCGCCTGCAATGCACGTCACTTCATCCGGTTTAAAAGACTGCCAGGAGCCAAGCATTCCCCTCGCGTAATCGGCGCCTTTCTCCGCATGTCCTTTCTGGGATCGTTTTATATCATGAAGAAGACCGGCGCACTGAGCCAGAAACACTGATCGTTTTCTGTTTTTTTCCAGATACCCTGACAGTTCTCCTTCTACAACCATCAGGGTGCCGGCATCAAGCGTGACTTTGATCGCATGATCCAGACCGTGCCCCAGGTTGTTGTTTTCTATATTTTTATCGACAAACTCCCGCAGCCTGCGGATTACTGGATCTGTTTCAAACATGCTGCGGGATATCTCAACTGCTTCAGCAAAATCCTCATAAAAAGGCTGTACCGGAAAGGTCGACACAATCTGTCTGGCGCGCTCACGTATTTGAATATAGACATCTTCCATGATCAAAAAAATATCACGGAAATGGTGATTACACAAGCGTGATGGCTTCGTAAAAAGTCCAATTTCGGCGTTGCGGTTAGCGCTGACGCTTCACTGCGTGTCATTCCTCGTGATTTGCGAGACTGGAATAGCTTGTTGGAGCGAAGCGGAAATCCCGCTAAAAGCGGGGAACTTTTTTCTTTGCCATCGAAATTTTGACTTTTTACGAATGCGTCAAGCGTGATGATTTCGCAAATTATGAATCAGCTTTCCTGAGGGGGATTCGAATCTGCTGAAGACGGGTTGCTTTTAATATATTTTAAAAAAATCGCGTCCATATCATCACGCAAACCGAAACTTCTGCTGACACCCATGAAATATCGTACCGTACCCCGGGTAAAAAGAAACAGAATGATGAAAAAGGTCAGGGGAAAAATAATACAGTCAAACAGATAAGCTGCAATCAGTTTCATGGTCCATACCGCAATTTCTTCTGTTTTTTCTTTGAAATAGACCTGCAATGATTTGAAATGGGCTATAACGGATTTATAATTCGACGGGATATCAAATTTCGCGTACCAGCTATTTTTCCCTGCAATACTGTCCGGGAACAGTTTCTGATTTAATTTATCCGATGAAAATTCCTCCTGAATGCTCAAAAAACCTTCCCGGGTTTCCTGAAGCAGCGGCTTTGAAATTTTTTGTGATAAATAGGAGGCTCCTGTTATTGAAAAGGGAAGAACCAGATAAAAGGTGAGTGTAAAAACAGTTGAAAAAAGAACACCTTCCCTGAGAAACCGAAAAATTCTTCGAAAGTGAGGCAGAAACCAGTGAACTGCAAGGGTGATCATCATGAAAAAAAGCATGGAGGAAAGAAAGATAACATCAATCAATGCTGCCGCATCAAGCGCCAGACGCGTCAACAAAAGAACCGTCCCACCTGCAAGGGCTGTTTTCCATGCAATATCCACGTAATCGTAGATCGATTGAACAATATCCCCCAACTCCAGACTGAACCCGATACCGACTTCCGACCCTTCAATTACAGCCAAGCCGCTTTTAATCGCCGAGAGAATAAGAAACCCGTTTGTGGCCCGGTCAAACGAATCTTTCAAGTAGCGTTGATTTGAATCCGTAATCGAGGCCATGCCGATTTTCTGAATGGGCCTGTCAAGGTGTCCTCCTGCGGCCGCAAGGGTCCCTGCTGCAAGGACAATCAGAATAAGGAGTTTTATCATTATTTTCTTCATCACTGGAATCCTGTGTCCAATAAAACAAGGTTAACATCTTAAAATCAAATTAACAGACTATCGTATCTTTTAAAACAAAGCCCTCAGTTTTACAGGTGGTGCTTTGAGCAGTCCAGAAAAGAGAGCGCTAAAAACGGTTAAAAAAGACGGGTGATTTCATCGGATTCAAAAACCGGCCATGATGTTTTTCGGTTATTTTTTAATGCCTCAACGCCTTCTCCTGATTCTGCAACCTCTCCGATGACGGCAATTTCGATTCCGGCGTTTTTAATTTTTTTTATAAGCCCCTCAAAAGAAACTGGTTTGCAACAGATTAGAAGCGCGCCGGAACCGATCAGGCCAAACGGATTTAAATCAAGCAACTGACAAATCTCTTCTGTTTCCGGAAAAATAGAAATTTTATCCATATCAATTTCAATTTTACAGCCGGAGGCCACGGAAAGCTCATATACAGCCATGGCTATCCCTCCTTCCGTGACATCATGCATGGCGGTGACACCCTCATGGACTGCTGCAATACCGGCCTCCTCCAGAATGCTGATATTTTCCCGAAATCTCTTTGCGGATTCAATTGTCATTTGAGACAACCCGAGATTTTCAAGCTTTTCCGTCAATTCTCCGGCGATTATTGCCGTCCCTTCTACAGCCACGCCTTTGGTAAGCAGAACCCGATCTCCTTTTTTTATTCGCTTTTTGTCGATTAGGGATTTTTTATCCGCTGTCCCGGCAAGCATACCGGTTACTATAGGACGATTTACGGAATCGGTTATCTCCGTATGCCCTCCGCAAAGCATGATCCCGAATTGTTGACACGCCCTTTTCAATTCATTCATAACAGTAAAAACCATCGAAGGAGTCACTCCAGGTGGAAAAAAAAGGGTCGTAAGAAACCAGCGGGGTCTTGCACCTGATGTTGCGATATCATTTGCATTGATCAGCACCGTGTAATACCCCAGATTTTCTGTAACAAATGTTATTGGATCGGATTTTAACACCAGAATTTCTTCCCCATCAATACTGACGACGGCATTATCTTCCCCGATTCCGGGGCGAACAAGAATTGAAGGATCCTCGAACTCAAGAGAATCAAGAAAAAGTTTCAAAAGATCTGCCGGAAATTTTCCGGAAGAAAGGGGCAATCCCAGCCGAACAATATTTCCCAGTTCGGAAAGCCGTGAAATTTGAAAATCGCTTTCAATGTTGAAAGATGCCGCCGCCCCTGAATTGGACAAAAAAACCGTTATAGCCCCGGCACGATTTCCAGACTCAATATCATAAATATAATCTCCAACAACGAGAATCTCTTCAGGTTTGATCTTAAATCTGTCCGCTGCTAAATTTATTCCGTCATCGCTCGGTTTAGGGGCAATCGGATCATCCCTGGTGATGATAAGATCAAAATCTTCCATTCCCAGTTTTCCAAAATTCTCAAAGGCTCTTTTTATTGACAACATTCCGTTGCGGCTGATAATACCGGTGTAAAGCTTTGCAGAACGCAGATATTGTATAGCGGTTTCCGCGTCCGGATTCGGCATTGATTTTTCAGCCCCCTCCATCTCAAACTGTTCCAGATATAAAAAGTATTTTTGCTGAAGATTTCTATCGGGAATCGCTTCAATGAATTCGATAATCGGCTGGTTCTCGGGACATCCGATCGCCTTTCGGATGATTGAAAAATCAATTGCACCCGGTTGTGTCAGGGTGCCGTCAAAGTCAAACAGTACCGCCTTGATCCTAAAGGGTCTTTGCAAATGTAAAATCATGAAATTTCTTTCTCAACCATCTGTATATGTTTGGCTTTCCGGATTATAAGACGGTAGGATTCCTGTCTTGTATCCATTCCTCATATAACTCCGGATGGCTTTTGGCAAATAAAAAAAGTGGCCGCTACAATCTGTTTCCGCAAAAAAATTTTTACTCCTGCCCAGGCATTCCGGATGTAACTGTTGTATTCATATATCTTTTTTGATAATAAACACCGTATCGAAAAGTCAGATCAGTAGTTTCGCCTGCCGGTTTTAAGGGAAAACACTTCAGAAGGCGGTATTCAAATAGCGAAATGGCAGAAAACCAGAAACCAGAGAAAGATATTCCGAAAAACCAGGAACCGGCTGAAGCCGTCATAGAGCTCAATATTACTCGTAAAAATGTTCTGATTTATCCTGACGGCCACGCACAGGTTGAGCAGAGCATTGAGCGTTCCATTAATGCGCTGAATCTGATTTTTAGTTCCCGTGAAAAGTTTACAATTACCGTTGCCGATGATGCCCTGCTTATCGGAAAGGAATATCTGGACCCGAAAAATAAAATATTCAAAGAATTTTCAATCCCCCTGAAACAGCATGATATTGTATCCGTAACATTTTTAAAGGGGCTTGAGAAAAAAGAACTTCTCAGATTTCTCAGACTTATCTCCAACAGACCTGATATCGTTCGTGAGAAAGGCGGTATTAAAGCGTTTGCGTCTGAGTACTCTCTCTCGAATATCAAGATTCAAACAGTTGATTTCAGCAAACTTCATCTTACGGAAGAAAAAGAGATCATTATCGATCGAACCGGTGATGAGAGAAAACAAACTTCCACGATCTGGCATGATTTTGTTACCAGTCTGACCGCCGGAACAATTTCAGATTCAGAAGAGAGCCTGCCCTTTCTGGATGCGGGTCAAGTCAACCCGGTTGAACTTGCCCGCTTTCTGAACGAACAGGACGTTGATGAAACGAAGGCCAGGCTAATCTTTGAACAATTTATCACGAACCAGATCCATGACATATCAGATGGGGAGTTTGCCGACCAGCAGGATCTCCTGCACATGGATAACCTGAATCAACTGTTACAGAATCTTAATCCTGAAATCAGAAGTCAATTTTTAAGGGCAGTCTTTGACCAATGTAATCCAAAGGCGGAGACACCAAAAGGCAAAAAAATACTGGAAGGACTCGAAGAAAAAATTGTTGTTGAAATGCTGAATCAGGCCAATGAGGAAGGAAAGGAAATTTCACCGGCTCTGATGAGTTTTGTACAGAAAATGGCCGGTTTAAATCTCAAGGATGATAAAAATTTTGAGGAGCTGAAAACTTCTTTTGAGGGGAGTCCCCCTGAAATTCAGTCCGACGAGGCCAGAGAACTTTTTAAACGGGAAGATTATGAGCATTTTGTTGAAAAGGAATACCGTGATACTCTCAGAGGCCTTGCGGATAGAACAACTATTGAAAAGACAGATGACGATACATTTAACCTGGAAGAGCATATTAAAACCCTGGAGGATAACAACCTTGATTTTCAGATTGCCCGCGTTCTCACAGCTTTTATGGATGAGGAGATCGAACCGGAAGAATACCTGGATTATTCGAAAAGAATCATTTCAATCTCCCAGAAAAGCAACCTTGAGGGACATGAATATTTTTCATTTCTTAAAGAAATATTCGTAACGTTTCAAATGCACGCCATCCATAAATCCAATCCGGAGCTGCAGGCAATAGCAAAGGAGTATCTGAAGGAATTTCAAAAACCGCTTTTTATCGCAATGACGGTCGCCGCGTTTGATAAGCTCGAAGATCAAAAAAACAGCGATGCTTCCGAATTCCTTGTCATGCTCGGCCCAAAGATTGTTCCGGAAGCAGTCAATATGTATGCCAAAAAAGAGAATCCAAAAGATGCGGCGCCCATAATCGAAATACTGTCCAATTTCAACAGAATGGCATCTCTTGAGGCCCTGAAGCGTATAAACGACCCCAGGCCGAATTTTGTAAGGAATTTCGTTATCCTGATTCGAAAACTGGGCAATAAAGAGATTGCCTCCAACCTGACAGGACTTCTGAATCATCATGATGAAAATGTTAAACTGGAAGCTCTTTCCGCACTTTTAAAGTTTAAAATTCCTGAGGCAGGGGATCTTCTTCGCCAACTGCTTCGCTCAAACCAGCCGGAGGTCGCATCCAATGCCATTCGTCTGGCAGGCCATTACAGGGTGCAGGAAACTGCAAACGATCTCAACAAAATGATGCGGCGCCTGATGCTGTTTCGATCCGCCATACAGCAGAATGAAGAGCTGATAAAAGCGCTCGGCAGTATAGGCAATCCGGATACAATCACGGTTTTGCAAAAAATTCTAAAAACCTCTTTCACTTTTTATCCAAAAACCCTATCAAAGATGAAGCAAACCATTTTTGAAACCCTGGAAGGATATCAGCAAACAGATATTTTCCCCCTTCTACAGATTGGGCTGCAGTTGAAAAATAAAAAAATCAGAGAACTATGCCAAGCACTCATGAATAAGCGCATGGAGTTAAATCCGAAAAGCCTGAAAGAAGGAACATGAAACACAGCTTTAATTTTTATAAAATAATCAGACCGAGGTCTGCAAAAATAAAATCTAAAAATTTTTTACTCTTATCATAAAATGCCTGAAATCGAATATAAAAAAGATCTTCTGCAGATCATCAAAGCGTTTAATGCCGCAATATCAAACTCCCGGCTTTACACTTTCAAACACCCGCAGGTAAAGCAATATATTGAATTAACATATCTCGAACTTGACCGCATTCTTCAGATCGGACAGGAAATAACTCTGATCGTTATCGGGGAGAACCTTGTTTTTAACAATCAGACCGTTCAGGACGGTGGGCCGAACATATATCAGTTTGTAACCATACTCCAGGAAAACAACATTGAAAGAATTACATTTATAGAAGGGCTTTCCAAAGAGATCCTTTATCAACTGATTAAGGATCTTGCCTCATCTGAAACGACTGCTCTCAAAAGCAGCGAGCATATAAAGTTAGGCAAGGTTGAAATCAGGGTGGATGATACAGAACTTTCTCAAGATGAATCATTGTCGGATAATTCATATGAAAATCTGAAAGATATCATTTCGCTTCGGGATGCCACCCTGTCTGAAATAAAAGGAATTTACCGCGATATCAAGATCAAAAAAAAACAGCTTGATATTCGCGGAGTAGAAGAGATGATCAGCGCCTTTGTCAAAGGTTTCACACAAGGCATAAATCCCATCAGCATGCTGGCGTCACTGAAATCTGTAGATGAATATACCTTCACACATGTTATCAATGTTTGCATTCTGACCATGAGTCAGGCGGAATCACTTGGCTTTTCCGGCGAGCACCTTTATCAGATCGGTGTTGCCTCTGTTATGCATGATGCAGGCAAGCTGTTTATCCCGGAAGAGATATTGAATAAGCCGGGAAAATTATCCAGAGAAGAAAGAGCGATTATTGAAACGCATACAACCAAAGGTGCGCGTTATATTTTAGGGCTTGAAAACATGCCCAGGATAGCTGTATTGGGCGCCCTGGAACATCACATTAAATATGACGGAACGGGCTATCCGTTAATCAAGGGTAAGTGGAACCCAAATATTGTCAGCCAGATGATTGCCGTTGCAGATGTGTTTGATGCCATGAGGAGCCGGCGCTCTTACAGCCCGCCAAAAAGCACTGAACTAATCATTAAAATTTTGACCGAAGAAAAGGGGACCGCATTTAATCCTTTTCTTATTGATAGTTTCATAAAACTTATCAGTATGTAGGATTGCTCAGCAGCGGTTTCAGAACCTTACCTTTTCTTTTTGATTTTTCTCAGCTTAACCTTTAACCAGTCCTTAAAACGATCCATTTTATTCGGAGCTTCGAACCGAATCACACATTCCGCCTTTTTATCAGCCTCGACGCTCTCAGCCTTTAAAACATACGCCCCTGGAGGAATCGTAGAGCGGACAATTATGGGTTTATTGTTGCTCGGATCAATATCAAGTCTCAAAATCTCAAGCAGTTTCACTTCCTGACTGATTTCGACTGTAAACCCGCCATGCAGATCTACATCTCCCGAATCCACCGGAATCGATATGGACTTCTTCCCCTCCCCACCAACAATGTCAATAAAAACCGTATCCCCAGGGTCAAAACCCATGCCGCCGATCCGAATAGGCGTTTTTAACAGAGTTGAAATCCCAAGCCTTGCAACAATTGGCTCAACAGCAATCTGAGGTCCGGGATAATAAGGGGAAAGGCCTTCAACCCTGCCCTTCTTGGCTGCACATCCGCTGAAAACCATGATAAACACGAAAAGCAGCCCCGGCAATATGCAGCCAGTCTTCCATGATGACCATTTTTTAGAACTCATTTATTCCCTCCGCTTATTCAAAATCGGAGTAATCCTCAAATATGAAAGCTGTTCTTTTTATAGAATACAATTCATGTTTACAAAAAAAATCAACAAAATACAACACGTAATTTGAATTTTCCGCCTGGAATTCATCTCCAGGACAACTTCAGATACTGCAATTAGGGATTGTCGCATTTGCGAAAATATGGCATACGTATAGCATTGTTCTAATTATATTTATGGAAGGATAGGAACTTAAACTATTACCGTATTAACGGAAATGATGAAAGAGGAGGTCTTCCATATTTTTCTCTTTAATTCAAAACAGAAGAAGATTTTAATAAGGGGGAATCATGAAAAGTACGGTTTATTTTACTGACTTGAGTGCAGGTCACAAAGAAAATCTGATCTCCAAACTTGGAAGGCTTCTGGAAACAGCCGGCTTAAATCAGATTGTTGCCAAACGGGAAATAGTTGCCGTCAAGCTGCATTTCGGGGAACTGGGAAACTCGGCGTTTATCCGGCCGGTTTTTTTTCGAAAGATCGTAGATACAATCCGAAAAGCCGGAGGCGCTCCCTTTTTAACCGATGCCAACACCGTATATGCGGGAACACGCAGCGATTCCGTTAACCATTTGAAAACTGCATTTCAAAACGGTTTTGCCTATTCGGTTGTAGATGCACCCATCGTGATTGCCGACGGCTTGAGAGGCAAAAGCGAGGTGGCTGTTGAAATTAACCAAAACCGGTTCAAAGAGGTCTATATCGGATCTGAGATCATAAATGCGGATTCAATTGTCTCCGTTGCTCATTTCAAGGGGCACGAACTTTCAGGATTTGGCGGAACCCTTAAAAACATCGGAATGGGCTGTGCTTCCAGAAAAGGAAAACTCGCCCAGCATTCCACCGTCAGCCCGAAAGTTGTCGCAAAAAAATGCATTGGCTGCGAAGATTGTATCCCGCACTGCTCGCAGCAGGCAATATCAGTTACTGATAAAAAGGCCTTCATCAGTCCGGAAACATGTATCGGATGCGGAGAGTGTATCCTTATCTGCCCGAACAGCGCAATTCAGATTCAGTGGGATCAGTCTGTCCCGGTATTTCTGGAGAATATGGTCGAGTACACCATGGGTGTTCTGAAAGGAAAGGCCGACAAAGCCCTTTTTGTCAATTTTATCACCGACATCTCCCCTGCCTGCGACTGTTACGGCCATAACGATTCTCCCCTTGTCCGGGATATCGGAATCGTCGCCTCCACCGATCCGGTTGCTATCGATCAGGCATCCGTCGATCTTGTGAACAAGGAAAAAGCTCTGCCCGGTTCCTGCCTGAAAGAAAACAGGGAGGCCGGAGAAGACAAATTTCAGGGGCTCTATCCATATGTTGACTGGTCCATTCAACTCGACTATGCTGAAAAAATAGGTCTCGGAACCCGAAACTACGAGCTTGCGCCCCTGCCCCAGAAACAAAAAAGTAAAAACAAGCCCTGAGCCGTCATTTGAACAATACGCTTTTTTTACACCTGAATCATCTGACTTGAGCAGTCCTGGCGTGCAACGACTAAATTGATTTCAGATCCGGAAATTGCCTCACCAACCCTTGAAACAGCCTTTTCCTGTGTATTGTTGGTCTCGCTCAAGTGGGCCAGTATTACGTGTTTAAGGCGCTTCTGTTTTACCTCAGCCAGAAGAACCTTTGCATCATCATTTGAAAGATGGCCCGCTCTGCTTTTAACCCGCTGTTTAAGAGGCCATGGATAGGGTCCCTCGGAAAGCATTCGGGAATCATGATTGGCCTCCATAACAATAAGGTCGCATCCCTTTAAATGCTCCCTTACCATGGTTGTTGCAATGCCGAGATCGGTTGCAATGCCGAGCCTGATCCCGTTTCTGCTTATCGTGAAACCGACCGGATCAACCGCATCATGTGAAATCGAAAAAGGGTGTATGGCTAAAGAGCCGATGCTGAATGGGTTGCCGCATTTAAAATTAACGGGTATATGGAGTTTTCCTAAAAAGTTTCCTGCTGCCCGATGTGTTTTTTTAGTGATATGTACAGGAAGCCGATAACGCCGGGAGAGAACCCCGACACCCTGAATATGATCGCCATGTTCATGCGAAACGACAATGGCATCAATCTGTTCGGGATCAAGTTCTTTTGACTCAAGCCTTCGTTCAATCTCTATTCCGGAAAGACCTGCATCAAAAAGGATGGATGTCGATCCATCGGATACAAAAATAGCATTCCCCTTGCTGCCGCTTGCCAGAACGCAAATGCTCAGGTTTGAATCCGATCTCTTTGTGTTCAAAATTCTATACCCCGGTATGACCGAACCCGCCTGTGTTCCGTCCGGTTTCATCCAGCTCTTCTACTACAGAGACGCGCGCCTGGTATACCTTTTTAATGATCATCTGTGCAATTCTGTCGCCCCGGTGAAATGTATAAGATTCTTTTCCCAAATTGACAACTGCAATTTTAACCTCACCCCGGTAATCCGAATCAATTGTTCCGGGCGAATTAATAAGTCCGATTCCATGTTTAACCGCCAGACCGCTTCTCGGCCTGATCTGGGCCTCAAAGCCGGGAGGAAGCGCCATGGCAAACCCGGTAGAAATCAGGCTGATGGCTCCGGGCTCAAGGATAAAATCTTTATCAAGAGCCGCGCTTATGTCCATCCCGGCGGATTGGGAAGTCATATAGCGAGGCAGGGGAACATCAGCATCTTGATCCGGTCGCAGTCGAAGAAATTTTATAACAGGTTTGCTCATGTTAGCCTTTAATAATAATCTTTAATTGAGCGATATATCCGTTTTCAGGTCTGAAACAGGACCAAGGACACTTAGGGCCAGGCACTTTTCTTTTAAAAGCGAATGGTTCAGCTCCATTATATCATCTACAGTTACTTTTTCAATTTCATCTAAAACCGCCTGAATCGGAATTTCATGCCCGAAACTGATCTCATTCTGAGCAATTCGAACCATCAGGTTGTCCATGTTTTCCGATGAAAGCAGAATATTCCCTTTTGTATACTGTTTTGCATCGGAAAGCTCAGACTCCCTTATCCGAGAATATTCCAATTTCTTGATTTGATCAACCAGAAGTTCCATAACTTCGTCTGTTTTTTTAGGTGAAACCCCGGCATAGATTCCAAGCATACCTGTATCTGTATGCGAAGAGGCAAATGAATAAACCGAATAAGCCAGTCCGCGGCGCTCGCGAATATCCTGAAAAAGCCGTGAACTCATATTTCCTCCCAGGATAGTATTCATGAGAGAAAAGGCATAACGCCTCGTATCCGTTGTTGTAATTCCGGATGTGGCCAGGCAGATATGGACCTGTTCCAGCTCTCTCTGACTGATATTGGCTGATGGCTTTGCACAAGGGGGAATACGTTCGGGAAGGCTGTTTCCCTTTTTAACGGTTTCAAAGGAGGGTCTTATTAAACTCTCAAAATTTTTGTGTTCAAGATTTCCCGCGGCAGAAATGACAATTCTATCCGGCTGATAGAACTGTTCCAGAAAACTTTTAATTGTATCCGCATCAAACCGGATAATATTTTCCTGGGTGCCGATTATGGATCGCCCCAGCGGATGATCGCCCCAGAAGCTCTTCAAAAGAAGCGTGTGGGCCCATTCTTCAGGATTGTCTTCCACCATTCCGAGCTCCTGAAGGATTACAGGGCGTTCCTTTTCCACTTCTTCAGAGCTGAAAACTGAATTTAAAAAAATATCGGAGAGAATATCCACCATAGTCGAAAGATGGGTATCCATGACTTTTGCATGGTAACAGGTAATCTCCATGGAGGTGAAGGCATTGGTCTGGCCGCCGATGGCATCAAACTCTTTTGCAATCTGAAAAGCATCTCTTTTACGGGTCCCCTTGAAAATCATATGCTCGATAAAATGGGAAAGCCCGCTCTGATCGAGAGTTTCATCCCTTGCACCAACGTTTACCCAGACTCCCATTGATACGGATCGGGCATGAGGAACCCTCTGTGTTAAAAGAGTAACGCCATTATTCAGGACAGTTTTATGAATGCCTCTCTCCATCGTTTTCTTCCAGCGCATCCTTGAGGCTCAGTCGAATTTTTCCGTCCCGTGTTACTTCCAGAACCTTGACTTTTATGATATCGCCTTCATTAACAACATCTGTAACTTTTTTGACATGATGGTTGGCAAGCTGAGAAATATGGACCAGCCCGTCCGTACCCGGCTTAACCTGTACAAATGCTCCGAAATCGGTTATTTTTACAACCTTTCCTTCATATATCTTACCCACTTCAGGGTCCATGGCAATATCTTCAATCATTTTCATTGCCGCGTTACCCTCTTCCTGGGTCAGGGCGGAAATCTTTACCTCTCCGGAATCATCCACTTCAATGCGGGTGTTGGTTTCAGCCTGAAGAGCCCGGATAACCTTACCGCCGGGCCCAATAATATCACGAATCTTATCGGGATTAATTTTTATCGATATGATTTTCGGTGCGTAGGGTGATATTTCATCCCGTGATTTGCTCAAGGCTTCCATCATTTTATCAAGAATATGCAAGCGCCCCTGTTTTGCCTGCTCCAGTGCTTTGTCCATAATTTCCCTGGAAAGCTCATGAATCTTGATATCCATCTGGAGCGCTGTGATTCCATCCTTTGTGCCTGCGACCTTAAAATCCATATCACCGGTATGGTCCTCATCCCCAAGTATATCAGACAAAATAACGGTCTTGTCTCCTTCCTTTACAAGACCCATGGCAATGCCGGATACCGGCGCCTTTATGGGAATACCGCCATCCATCAAAGCGAGAATGCCCGAGCAGACCGTTCCCATGGAAGACGATCCGTTCGATTCAAAAACCTCCGAAACAAGGCGAATCGTATAATCGAATTCCTCCTTGCTCGGCAGAACTTTCTCAATGGCCCGGGTTGCCAGGTTTCCGTGACCGATATCACGACGGCTGGGCCCGCCCACCCGCCTCACTTCTCCAACTGAATATGGCGGAAAATTATAGTGGAGCATGAACGGTCTGAACTCTTCTCCGCCCAAGGTTTCAACCCGCTGTTCATCCTGACCGGACCCGAGGGTCAGCACACCGAGCACCTGTGTTTCTCCGCGGGTAAAAAGTGCGCTTCCATGAGGTCTGGGAAGATTGCCCACCTCGCATGTAATCGTCCTTACTTCATCAAACCTGCGGTTGTCCATCCGGCGTCCTTCATCCAGGATCAGGCTGCGGCTTATGGATTTTTGTATATCTTTTAGAATGCCGCTGATCTCCGCCTTACGATCTTCATATTCTTCACCCAGATCTTCCAGCACCTTTGTTTTTATTTTGCTTGCTGCATTGCTTCGTTTAATTTTTTCAGGAACAACAAGGGCTTCACGAAAATCAGACCTTGTCTCGGCTTCAAGCCTGTCTATCAGCGCCTGGTCCTTTTCCACAACAGGCAGAACCCTTTTCTCGACACCTACTTCCTCCTTCATCTTTTTCTGAATGTCGATAAACGGCTGCATCGCATTGTGACCGAAAAAAATCGCCTCCAGTATATCGGTTTCACTTACCTCATTGCCGCCGCCTTCAACCATGACAACACCGGTCTTTGATCCGGCAACTACTATATTGATGTCACAGTTTTCGTTTTTGCACTGACTTATTGTGGGGTTCACGACAAACTCACCGTCAATCCTGGCAACCCGAACGGCTGCAATGGGACCTTCAAAGGGAATATCGGATATTTCGAGGGCAATCGATGTTCCAATCATCGCAAGTACATCAGGATCATTTTCTTTGTCCATGGACAGGACAGTTGCGATTACCTGTGTTTCAAAAAAGTAATTTTTGGGGAAAAGAGGCCGGATAGGTCTGTCAATCAGACGGCAGGTTAAAATCTCTTTTTCACTTGGACGACCAATTTCACGCCTGAAATAATTTCCGGGAATCCGGCCTGCGGAATAAATTTTTTCCTGATATTCAACGGTAAGAGGGAGAAAATCTAACCCTGCTCTCTCTGATTTGGCTGCAGCCACGGTAACCAGAACAATTGTCTCTCCAAGCTGTACCAGAGCCGAACCCGAAGCCTGCTTGGCGAGCTTGCCAACCTGTATATCAAAGGTTTTTCCTCCAATATCAGTCTTATATGAAATTTCCATTTTAATCTCCTGTAATGGCAGCACCGTCACTGAAACGAAACATCTTCCCAGAAATCATGCTGCCGGATTGCCCCTCCCTAGCCGGGCGGTATAGCCGCTCCCAAGTGCCTTTTCAGCTTCTTGTAAAAAAAGGGGTTTTACGAATTCTGCAGGTATCAGGTATTAAAGCACTTGTTACCAGGGCTTCTCCTGCCTTGAAATATTCACTCATCGTTTTGCTGAAGTCCAAAAAATTTCAACCCGGGAAAAGTGCAACCCATAAAATCAAAACAATCAAGGCAAACCTGCATGAGGCTATGTCTTCAACATTTCTATCTTCTAAGATCAAGGCTTTCAATTAGTGTACGGTAACGGCTGATATCCTTGCTTTTTACATAATTCAACAGCCTGCGGCGTCTACCTACCAGAACCAGCAGGCCTCTTCTGGAATGATGATCCTTTTTATGGACCTTAACATGTTCCGTAAGGTAGGAAATGCGGCTTGTAAGAAGCGCTATCTGAACCTCCGGTGATCCGGTGTCGTCATCATGCAGTTTAAACCGATCAATCATACCTTTCTTGTCACTCGTTGTAAGCGTCACTTTCTTTGGCCTCCTCTTGTGGATTGTTTGAGTATTGAAATTTTTTTACTGTTTTATTTTTTGAAATTTGTATCTGCATTATGATGCTCAGGGATGAAAAACACAACAGTAATCATAAACATCACTATTTTTTTCATTGCCCATAACAGCAAGCAGATTGTTTTCCGGATCAACAATTCTTATAAATTTCCTATACCGATCCTTCTTCCCGGGCTGTATCCTTTTATTCTCCAAAACCCTTCCTGTTATAGGCTGCCCGTATAGCACCTTATCCGTAAGCTCCTGGTCCGCTACATATCCTTTCATGTCTTCAAGGGCCTCGCTCATATCGATCAGCTTTTCCGACAATCCACCTTCTGTCAGAAGCTTCTCCACCTCTTCCATGGTAATGGCATGGTCTTCAGAAAACCCGCAGCTTTCAGTCCTCCGCAGATTTTTTAAATGACCCCCGCATCCCAGCTCCTTACCGATATCAGAGCAAATTGTCCTGACATATGTTCCTGCAGAGCACGATACCTCAAAATGAATCAGCGGCAAATCGATTTTAAGGACCCGCAAGCTTGAAATATGAACTCGCCTTGACGGTTTCTGAACCGGTTTTCCTTCGCGCGCCAAACGGTAAAGCGGAACCCCGTTATGTTTCAACGCTGAATACACAGGTGGAAGCTGATCCATCTCTCCCTCAAACCGGCAAAAAACCGATTTGATCTTTTCTTCTGAAAGGCCTGTTACATCACAAGTAGCTGTGACGTCTCCTGTAGCATCAAACGTATCTGTTTCTGTTCCAAGCATCAAAGTTCCCTGGTATTTTTTGCTTCCATGCAAAAAAAACCGGGCAAGCCTTGTTGCCTGATTGACACAGCAAACCAAAAGGCCAGTCGCAAGCGGATCCAGGGTGCCTGCGTGTCCGGCCTTTCGGTAACCGGCATTTTTTTTCAACCAGGCCACAACCTTGGCAGATGTCATGCCGGCAGGTTTGTCAATAATGAGTATCCCGCTTTTTTCCAGTGCCATAGAGTCTTATCCGGGTCAAAAACTGTCAGCCATATTCAGTATTTTCGCCTTGATTTCCGACAGTGATGAAACCACATTGAATCCGGCAGCACTTTTATGTCCCCCTCCTCCATATGACGCGGCTATACCGGCAACATCCACTGATCCATCCGAACGAAGGCTGATATGAAACTGATGCTTACTTTCAGGCAGATCGGTGCATCTGTTCCGGCTTTCAAATATCAATGCCGCCACCTTGACATCTTCAATCTGTCTTGCATAATTAATCAGCCTTCCCAGATCCTCCGGTTTTGAACCGGTCTTGTTCAGCATCTCCTGTGTCAAGGCCATGATTGACAGCTTACCGTTATCAGACACTTCTATGGATTCAAGAACCATATTCAGAAGCTTAATCCGGCTGAGAGAGTATGCAACGGAAACATGACTGGCTACAAAATTGGGGTCAACACCAAGGCCGACCATCTCTTCACAGATGGCAAACGCCTCCCTGTTTGTATTTGAATACCGGAATGAGCCGGTATCGGTCATAATGCCGGTATAGATTGAAAACGCCATGGCCCGGTTCAAGGTTATACCGGCTTGCTTTATAAGACGGTAAACAATTTCAGATGTCGCGCATGCGGAAGGATCAACAATCTTATACTTTCCGAAACCGGTATTTGTAATGTGGTGATCGATATTAATTATCACGGGAATACGGCCGATCTCGGATGCCTTGCCGCCAACCCTTTCCAGACCTCCACAATCAAGAACGACGGCTGTATCAAAAGCATCAAAACTGTCTAAGTGTTGAAGAATCGTATCCGCGGAAGGCAAAAACCGAAATGTTTTCGGCACCTCGTCCTCATTATAGATAGTCACATGCTTGCCCGAAGACGTTAAGGCAAGCCCCATGGATATCATTGCCCCGAGTGCATCACCGTCCGGCCGAACATGAGAAGTCAGCAGAATATGATGGCTATTGTTAAGATGATCTATTATCTGATGCATTTCCGGTTTTTATATTTTTCAATACTGAATCAATCCGAGCCCCATAATCAAAAGACCGGTCATAATGAAATCGAAGATCCGGCATATACCGGAGACCCAGTCGGCCTGCAAGCGTTCGCTTTATATATCCAAAAGCGCTTTTAAAGCCTTTTTCAGCATCCTCTGTCAGCTGCCCCATGTCTGAAGAAGCTCCTGAAACCGAAAAATAAATATGTGCCAGTCTTAAATCCTGAGACATCTTCACTCCGGTTATTGTAGCTTTGTCAAGGCGTGGATCGTTTATATCTTTTCTTAACAGATCGGATAGCGTTTTCCGGATCTGACCTGAGACTCTGTCGGCTCTTGCAAATGGTTTCACAAACTCATTATCTCCATATCGGTATCGATTATTTCAGCCAGTCCAAGGTTATCCGCCATATTAAACATTTTATCTATTTTTGAATTGATTACCATCCGGTCATTGCCGGCCAGTGCAAATCCAATTTCCGCTCTCTGATGGATATCATTTGCGCCAACCTCTGCAATAGATGCATTGAAACTGTTGCGCAACCGGCTCGTAATCGCCTTAACGATCTTTCTTTTGGCCTTCAGGCTTCTGCAATCATGAAGCCTGAAAACAATTTTACCAATACCGACAACCATTTCTACTTATTTAACTCGGTCTCGCCATGTAAAATGTTAACTTCCAAATAACTAAAATTTGCATAAACGAGCTAACTATTCAAATTTAAAAGTTATTTACATTAACAGCGGCGCGAGCGCCGTCATCCGGCTTTTTACGTGTCTGTCACAAATTTAAACCAGACGCATAAGAAATCAGGTAAAATAATCTTTTATGAATGAACCCTGCATAGAACTGGTTTCAAAACCATCAATCGGATCGAAGGTCGCGGCGGGATGAGAGGTTCAACCGGAAGAATATATTTAATATTTTGAGGATTAAACCTCTCATCCCAACAAAGAGATTCGGTCTGAGGGGGTGTTTTGAAACCAGTTCTAATCCATCGTCGGTTTAATCTCCTCAAGGTAGTAGCACTCAATCTCATCATTCACTTTAATATCATTAAAATTCTCGATGCCTATACCGCACTCGTATCCTGTCTGAACCTCTTTGGCATCATCCTTGAACCTTCTCAGGGAAACAATTTTCCCGTCATATACCACAACACCATCCCTGAGCAGCCGCGCGCGCTGCCCTCTTTCAACCTTACCACTGGTAACATATGAACCTGCAATGGTTCCCTTTTTGGGAATAACAAAAACTTCACGGACTTCAGCCCGGCCCAGAATCTGCTCCTCATAGGTCGAATCCATCATTCCAACCATGGCATCCTTGATATCTTTGATAGCATTGTAAATAATATCGTAGAATCGGATATCAACATTCTCTTCTGCCGCAAGCTCCTGGACCTTGCCTCCGGGCCGCACATTGAACCCGAGGATAATTGCATTCGATACCGCCGCAAGGGATACATCCGATTCGGTGACAGTCCCGGTTGCGGCATGTATTACATTAATCTTGACCTCATCACCGGATAGCTTTATGAGCGAGTCCTTGAGCGCTTCAATGGAACCTTGAACATCTGCCTTAATAATAAGTTTCAGCTCCTTTAATTCGCCTTCCTCCAACTTTTCAAAAAGTCCTTCCAGGCTTAATCTGCTTGATTTGGCGAGTTCTTTTGAACGCTGCTTTTGAGCTCTGTGGGTACTGACCTGTTTTGCATTTTTTTCATCATCTATTACAATCATTTCATCGCCGGCTACAGGTACACCGTTCAGTCCAAGAATTTCAACCGGTATCGACGGTCCTGCATCATAAGCATGCTCCCCGCTGTCATTCAGCATCGCCCGGACCTTGCCATAATGAATACCGCATACCACAGGATCTCCGGTATGCAGAGTCCCTTCCTGGACCAAAACCGTTGCAACCGGCCCTCTCCCTGAATCAAGCTTGGCTTCAATAACATGCCCCCTTGCAAGTTTATCCGGGTTGGCCTTCAGTTCCAAAATTTCAGCTTGAAGAAGGATCATATCCAGAAGTTCATCGATCCCTGTCTTCTGTTTTGCTGAAACATTAACAAATATCGCATCGCCCCCCCACTCTTCTGAGACAATTCCATGTTCCGAAAGCTCCCGTTTAACTCGATCAGAATCTGCTTCAGCCTTGTCTATCTTGTTTACAGCCACTACTATCGGAACTTCTGCCGCCTTTGAATGACTGATCGCTTCGATAGTCTGGGGCATGACTCCGTCATCTGCTGCGACCACCAAAACAACAAGATCCGTTATCATGGCTCCTCGAGAACGCATAGCTGTAAAAGCTTCGTGACCCGGCGTATCCAGAAAAACAATCCTTCCTTTATCCGTCTTTACGTTGTAGGCTCCAATGTGCTGGGTTATTCCGCCTGCCTCATAATCAGCAATGCTGGATTTTCGGATAACATCGAGCAGTGATGTTTTGCCATGATCAACATGACCCATTATGGTCACTACCGGCGGCCTGTCTGTCTGTTTGCTCGAATCATCTGTTTCAACCTTTAAAAATGTCTCTTCCTCAAAGGTTGCTTTTTCAACTTCATATTCAAATTCCGCAGCAACCAGCTCGGCAGTATCAAAATCAATTGTCTGGTTTACGGTCGCCATGACACCCATTGTCATGAGCTTCTGGATCATTTCACCGGCCTTTATACCCATCCGCTTGGCAAGATCGGCAAGAACAATTGTTTCATCGATCTTGATGCGTCTTTTGATTGCTTTGGGTGTTGTAATCTGAGTCTTTTCTCCTGTAGCCTGCCTGGCCTTGGATCCTTTGCGCCCTTTTCTTCCTCGGGCTCGCCCGCCGTCATAGAGGGCCTTGCCTTCAACAACGGCTTTCCGACGAAATGAAATCTTTTTCTTAAAAAACTTCCGATCTTTTTCAGGCTCATCCTGTTTCAGTTTCAGTTTCTTTTTCGATTTTTTTGTTTCTTTTGTTTCTTTTGTTTCTTTTGTTTCTTTGGCCGGCAATGGCGAAATTTCCGGTTCCGTTGCAGGCAATTTTGCACCAGGCCTGCCCTTTCTCTTTCTGGCAGGTTTCCCTTTTTTAACCTCGCTCTCTACTGCATCGACCGGTGCAGGAATTTCTTCAGGCGGCTCTGTGGGTAACTTTATAATCTTTGCAGCAGCCTGCTTTTTAGCCTTTTTTGGAGCTTTTTTCGGTTTACCCGCTTTTTTCGCCGGCGCTGATTCAGCAGGAGGCTTAATTTTTTCAGGCTCCTCTGCAACTTCGGTCTCGGAAGGCAACTCTTCTTCAACTGCCCTGGCTGCCTTTTTATCATCTTCTTCAGGAACTTCTTCAGGCTCTTCAGGCTCTTCAGGTTCTTCAGATAAAGAAGGCAGCTCCGGAGCAACTTTTTTCCGGCGCCTGATAACCGTTGGCTTGACACGCCGCTCTTCAATTTTGTTCATCTCTTTTGTGCCGAGGATATGAGACTTGATTAAAGCAACAGCTTCGCCATCAAGTGAACTCATATGACTTTTAACGTCAACGTTCAGATCCCTAATCTTTTCCAGAAGGGTCTTATTCGTAATGTTTAGATCTCTGGCAAGTTCATAAACTCTGATTTTTGCCATTCATCCCCCTTTAACTCCAATACAAAAAGCTTCTATATTCAAGTCTCAAACTCAGATTCAACAATCGTGTTCTATCTTTTCTCATATCCATTGCCCGGTTCATTTTCCGGACGTTATTCACTCGCGTTCGGCTCATCCGAAAGTCCAACTTCAGAATCAGCCGATTTAACATCCTTCGGCTTTTCTTTCTTTGCCTCGACAGTTTTTCCCGGGAATTCTTCGGACTCCTCCATCCCCTCTTCTTCTACAGCAGCTTCTTCTGCCGCTATTTCAGACTTTTCAGAAATCTTCTCCTCAGCAGCAGTTTCCTCTGATATTTCCTCGGACTCCTCCGTATCCTCTTCTTCGGTAGCGGATTCTGTTAAACTTTTTTCAGACTTCTCAGCAACCTCCTCTGCCACAGCAGTTTCTTCTGAGGCTTCCTTCGCCTGCTCCTCAACCTCTTCTGCTGCAAGATTTTCCTTTTCCAATGCTTCGGCTTCAACAGCAACACGGGCATTCTCTATCAGCTCTTCCGCCTTTTCCTCATCATCAATGCCTCTGATTTGCATCAAATCTTCGACAGATGCATTGCTGAGCTCTTCTGCTGAAAAAAAGCCTTTTTCATACAAAATATCAGCAAGGCCGATATTGACTCCCTGAACTCCCATGAGTGAATCATAACCTTCTTTCATTGCCTGGCTGTATATGGATTCACTTTGGACATCAAGATGCCAGCCTGTCAATTTAGATGCCAGTCTGACATTCTGACCGCGCTTACCAATTGCAACAGAAAGGAACTCATCCGGAACGATAACCTCCATAGATCCGTTTTCCTCATCAATAATAACCCTGGATATTTCAGCAGGAGCAAGCGCATTGCATACAAATTTCGCCGCATCTACATGCCAGGGAATAATATCTATCTTCTCACCTCGAAGTTCCTGAACCACATTCTGTACACGGCTCCCTTTCATGCCGACACAGGCACCAACCGGATCAATATCAAAGTCTGTTGAGCTAACTGCAATTTTGGCCCTGCCGCCGGCTTCACGGACTGCGCACTGAACCGTTACAATGCCTTCGCTGATTTCGGGAACTTCGGTTTTAAACAGATTGATTAAAAACTCGGGATGCGTTCTCGACAGAACGATCTGCGGACCGCGTGAGTCAGGAAACACTTTCATAATATTCGCACGAACGCGATCACCGCGCCTGTATGTTTCCTTCGGAAGCTGCTCCCTGTGCGGAAGGATGGCTTCTGTCTGACCGATATTAACGATTATATCACCACGGTCCATACGCTGAACAATGCCATTTATAATTTCACCTTTTCGATCGATACAGTTGGAATAAACTGCTTCTTTTTCAGCATCTTTCATCTTTTGAATGATTACCTGCTTTGCCGACTGCGCTGCAATCCTTCCAAATGTGCTCGTATCCACCTTTGTTCCGAGACTGTCGCCTGCTTCACATTCGGGATCAAGCTCACGGCCCTCCTCAATACTAATTTGCAAATCAGGATTTGTTATGGTTTCGACAACTTCTTTGAACTGAAAAACCTCTATTTCGCCTGTCTCCGCACTGTACTGCGCCTCAATATCGATCTGATTTCCAAATTTTTTTCTGGCCGCTGATTTCAGAGCCTCCTCAAGTGTTTTGGCAAGAGTCTCAACAGCAATCCCCTTATCTCGGCTTACCTGCTCAATAACACGTTTTATGTCTGTTATTAGCATTATTTATCTCCATTGTAATCAACAAGCCTTGCTCTTTTTATTCCCTCACTGGGAATTGAGAAGACCCGGTTTTCCACCTTGATGTTTACATTTCCATCAGATGTACCAGCAAGTACACCCTTGAAGTTTTTACGCCCGTCTATAGCCTCTATGGTCTTGATCCAGGCAAGTTCTCCCTGGAACCTCTGAAAATCATTAATTCCAAACAATGGTCTGTCCGGTCCTGGTGAAGATACCTCCAAATTGTAAACCGCACTTCCTTCCAAATGAATGTCCAGCAAATCATTGAGCTGGCGACTGATCAGAACACAGTTATCCATGGTTACTCCGCCAGGCTTGTCAATATAAATCCTCAGAACCATACCTCCCGATTCATACTGATATTCAATATGAACCAATTCCATTCCCTCTGCTATGCACAAAGGCTTTGCAATCTTCTTTGCCAGCGCTACGATATCCCTGCTTTCTTCATGAACCGCTGCTGTTTTAACGCGATCCTTTTTCAGAGATTGCCTTCTGATCTTTTTCTTTTGTCCTTTCAACTCTTCCATGAGCCTTTAAAACAAAAAACGGGCTTTTTGCCCGTTTCCTCCCGCTTTAGGTAGACTTCCAAATCGTAATTAAAATTATCTAAATCATGAACATAACCATAAACGTGCATTCAGCATGAACACAAAACAATCTACCCACAGTCAGCCTCGCCCTGAGCCCGGAAAAGGCATAAAACTGGAGCGGGCAACGAGACTCGAACTCGCGACACCAAGCTTGGGAAGCTTGTACTCTACCAACTGAGCTATGCCCGCTTATCCAAGCCTAAACTTATTATTATAAAAATCAATGCTTGTCAACCTGAAAAACGGGCAAAAGGGGTTGGGGCTAAGAATCAAGAATTTCCCTCATAATATGAAGTTCGGAGCTTATCTCTTCAAAAGTGACGGAGGTTGATTTTTGCTTTTTCCCCTTACGCTTGGAACTCAGGTGCTGCCTTGCTCCCTGGATGGTAAATTTCTTCTCATGAAGAAGATGCTTGATCTGATATATCAGTTCCACATCCTCTTTGCGGTAGAGCCTCTGCCCGGATTCTGTCCGTTTCGGGCTGATCCCCTTGAATTCGGTTTCCCAGAATCGAAGCACATACGCTTCCAGACCTGTCAGATTGCCGACCTCTCCGATCCTGAAATAAAGCTTATCAGGTATGTTTAATTCGATTTTTCCGTTTTTTTTCATAATTTTGTCAGTCCGGGTTATGAATTACTGCCGATGCAATTATGGTAATTTTGCATTAAAAGCTGTTAAAACGGTTCCGGAAATACGGTTATGAATACTATTGACAAACTCATCTTCCAGGGTCTTTTCCGGAGATCGGTAAATTAACCTCAGAGACAGGCTTTTTTTTCCCTCCGGAACAGGCTTCCCTTCATATACATCAAAAAGCTGTACTTTTTCAAGTATATTTTCATTAACACTTTCAAGATGTTCAATAATCGACTGCGCCTCTATATCGCGGTCGACAATCATTGTAATGTCTCTTGAAACCGAAGGGAATTTCGGTAACGGTTTTGATGTTTTCTCCTCGGGTATCAGTGGAATAAGAAGATCCAGATCCAGATCTAAAATAGAAACAGGCTGCTTTAAATCGAAATTGGCGGCCGCTTCCGGATGGATCTCTCCCACAACCCCTATGATCTCTTCACCGGCATAAATCCCTGCACTATGACCCGGCTTTAAATAACAGCATGATTCAGCAGGCAGAGAAGTGAATTTAACTTTCTCGACTCTGAGGGCCTTGAAAAGACCTTCCGCAACCCCTTTTATATCATAAAAATCACAATCCACCCCCTTGTCATGCCAGGAGAATTCATTTCTTTTTCCCGTCCAGATACAAGCCAGGTTTTCTACCTCCCTGGGCAACTTGTCTTTCCCGGTATTAAAAAAAATTTTTCCGATTTCAAACAGCCTCAATGTTTTAATCTGCATTGAAACATTTCGATGCATTGTTCCGATAAGACCCGGTATCAGGGAGGTTCTCATCACAGACTGTTCTTCGGACAGAGGATTTAATATTTCAAGCATGTTTCGCCTGGGATCATCCATTCCAAGTCTCAGCTGTTCACAGGCCGAACGATTTATGAAGCTGTAATTTATCGCCTCGGAAAATCCATATCCAAGCAAAAGATTTTTAATCTCGTTCCTGATCACCAATCGTCTGGATGGAAGCCTTGTATCTGAAGGGATCAAGGGAAACGTCGTTGGTATGCTGTTATATCCGGAAAGTCTGGCTACTTCTTCCACAAGATCTTCATGCCTCGACACATCAACACGAAATGAAGGAACGGTGACCGCAAGAAGGTCATCCCCTCTTTCTTCAACAGAAAACTCAATTGATTTGAGATGATCCGCCATGGACTTCTGATCCAGATCCGTTCCCAGAAGCCGATTGGTGTTTTTAACACTCAAGGGTATCGTTTTAATCTCAGCCGGTCCCGGATGCTCGTCTATAACCCCTTCAACAAGCCTTCCCCCGGTAATCTCCTGCATTAAAACTGCGGCACGATTAAGAGCAGCTACCGTACCATCGGGATCAACTCCTCTCTCAAAACGATAGGAAGCGTCGGTATACAGGCCCAAACTTTTTGAAGTCTTCCGCACAGAAGCCGGATTAAAACAGGCACTTTCTATTAAAACACTCCGCGTCTCTTCACTGATTTCAGAGTTAAACCCGCCCATCACGCCTGCGAGGGCAACCGGTTTTTCCGCATCACAAATCATCAGCATTCCGGACGAAAGCTTTCGCTCCTTCCCATCAAGGGTCGTGAATGATTCTCCTTTTTCAGCAGCTCTTACAACAATGCGATTATCGGCAAGCTTATCGAAGTCAAAAGCATGAAGGGGCTGGCCGGTTTCCATCATTACAAAATTGGTAATATCAACAAGATTGTTGATCGGCCTCAGCCCGACAGAGAGGAGACGATCCTGGAGCCAGAAAGGGGAAGAGCCCATGGTAACATCCAGAACAACCCTTGCGCAATATCGGGGACATAAATCGGGATCTTGAATTGAAACCGAGGTATAATCAAAAACAGCTGAACCGGAACCGGCATCCGTCTTTTCAGGATACCTTAAAGGGCCGCTCTGTATGGCTGCAACTTCCCTTGCAATACCGATGATACCAAGGCAATCAGGGCGGTTCGGGGTGAGGTCAACCTCAAATACCGTATCGGAAAGTTCGAGTACTTTTGCAACTTTTTCTCCAGGAGCGATATCCGAATTCAATGATAAAATACCGGAAGAAGCAGACCCGATACCCAGCTCATACTCACTGCACAACATTCCGTTTGACGCTCTATTGCGGACAACCGCCTTTTCAAGGACCCTTCCGTCCGGGAAAACCGTGCCCGGGATTGCACAGGCCGTGACCATGCCGATTTCAGCATTTGGGGCTCCGCATACAATTTCAAGCTTCTCGCCTCCAATATCAACAACACAGAGCTTCAGGCTTTCCGCATCCGGGTGGGGTTTACTTTCAACAATACGGCCGGTGATAACGGTGTCCAGGTATTCATAACGGTCGGATATGGAATCCACTTCCAATCCGGCCATGGTCAATCGATCTGAAAGCTCGGCTGCCGAAATTTCAACCGGGATATACTCTGTTAACCAGCTTAAACTGAATTTCATCCTAAAATTGCCCTAAAAATCTGAAATCATTTTCAAAAAATTTTCTAAGATCATCAATCCCATATTTTAGCATGGCAATCCGTTCAACGCCCATACCAAAAGCAAAACCTGAAATCCTGGATGTGTCATAATCAACATTTTCAAACACTGCAGGATGAACCATACCAGAGCCGAGCACCTCAAGCCATCCGGTCTGGGAACAGACTCGGCATCCTTTACCTCTGCAGATGACACAGAGAATATCAACCTCAGCACTCGGTTCGGTAAAAGGGAAAAAACTGGGCCGGAAACGAAGTGAAATCTCTTCATCAAATATCTGATGGACAAGAGTGGTCAAAATCCCTTTCAGATCGCTGAAACTGACATCCTTATCAACCACAAGTCCTTCAACCTGATGAAACATAGGAGTATGCGTTAAATCAGAGTCACACCGATAAACCCTTCCCGGCATAATTACACGGATCGGGGGATGCTCTTTTTCCATAATCCGAATTTGAAGCGGTGATGTATGCGTACGGAGCACGATATCGTCCGAAATAAAAAATGTATCCTGCATGTCCCTGGCCGGGTGATTTTTCGGAAAATTGAGTGCTTCAAAATTATAATAGTCTGTCTCAACCTCAGGGCCCTCTGCAATATCAAACCCAAGTCTGGCGAAGATATCCGTGATCTGATTGTTTATTTGAGAAATCGGGTGAAGCACGCCGCTGCTTGAAGGCCTTCCCGGAAGAGATACGTCAATGCCTGATCCGGAATCCGCTGCGCCGGATTCAAGCCGCACCCGTGTCTCTTCAAACCGTTTTTCAAGCAGGTTCTTAACCTTGTTGGCATTGTTTCCGGCTTCAGGCCTTTCCTCTTTTGGAAGGCTTGAAATGTTTCTTAAAAACAGCGAAACAAGTCCTTTTCGGCCAAGATACTTAACGGAAAGATCTTTAATACCGGCTACTTCGGAGACGCCTTCCAGTTCAGCCAGCGCCTCATCCCTGATCTGTTCTACTGTATTTTCCACTGGTAACGCCCAATCAATTCAGCCGAAATCCCTGCTTTGCATAACGAAAAACGCCCGCAAAAGTTGAAAAGCTCCGGATATTGGTTTGTTTGAAAAAATGACTACTGCGTGGCTGCAAGGGCAGCAATTTCCGCAAACCCCTTTGGATCGGATATGGCAAGATCAGCCAGCACCTTACGATCAATCTTTACATCTGCAAGCTTCAACCCGTGTATGAATTTGCTGTAAGACAGATTGTTCATCCTTACCGCAGCATTGATTCTCAATATCCACAGTCGCCTGAAGTCACGCTTCCGTACTCTGCGGTCCCTGTAAGCATACATAAGAGCCTTGTCAACCGAATCCGCCGCGGTTCGGAACAGCTTGCTCCGACCGCCTCGAAATCCCTTTGCCAGCTTCAGAACTTTTTTCCGGCGCCTTCTTGCTTTGAAACCTCTTTTAACTCGCATAATTATTCTCCTTGCAATACAGCCCTTCCGTTAGATTGGGCTGTTCATAAGTCACCTCTGGAAATATCCGGCTATCCATTGGGAAGGAGAAGTTTTATCTCTTTCCTATTGGTTTTATCCACAATATGCCCCTTTCTGAGGGTTCTTTTCCTCTTTGTGGTCTTTTTGGTCAAAATATGACTGGCATGTGATTTTCGGTAAACGATTTTGCCGGACCCTGTTTTTTTAAAACGTTTTGCCGCTGCACGATTGGTTTTAATTTTTGGCATTTTCATTTTCTCCTTAACACTATTTTCAACACAGCATGTCGATGTTGCGACTTTATAACATGCTAATTTATACGTCTTTTAATTAAGAAACGATCACTGGTGTACCGGAAGCGCTCCGAAATTACGATATCAATTCAACCTCTGAATTCCAAAAACAGGTCGCCTTATACAAACACAGATGGCGCGAATACCCGAATTGCAGCATCACGCCATGAATATGATGCAATCATTAAAGTAAAGAAGGCTCTGCACAAAAACTGACCGGATCGCCTATTTTGGCGAAAGAATCATAACCATTGTACGGCCTTCAAACTTTGGAGTCTGCTCTATCACAGCCAGCTCCTCTGTTTCTAATGCAATCTCATTAAGAAGTTCGCGGCCACGCTGAGAAAGCGTAATTTCACGCCCCCTGAAAACGACGGTTACCTTGACTTTGTCCTTTTTACCAAGAAACTTTTTTATATGACCAAGCTTGGTCTGCAAATCATGAGTCTCGGTTTTCGGTCTTATCTTGATCTCCTTAACCTGGAATGAGCTCTGTTTCTTTTTTGCTTCCTGATGCTTTTTTGTCAGCTCATACTTATACCGGCCATAATCCATTATTTTGCATACCGGCGGATTTGCCGTGGGTGAGACCTCAACCAGATCAAGGCCAAAATCACCTGCAGTTGCAAGCGCTTTATGAATAGCAAGAACTCCGAGTTGGTTGCCCTCCGAGTCTATAACCCTTACTTCTCTTGCTCTGATATTTCTATTGACGTTTATCTTAATACCGTTCCGTTTTGGTCTTTTTATACCAGCACCTCCTCCTAATGATTGTCGCCAACTTTTCGTTGTATCTTAATAAAGAAACAGCAAGGCACCCTGCCTTGCAAACAGCCAATTAATTTATATTTTATAATAATTAAATGCAAGAAAAAAATCAATACCCCTAAAATTATACAGGAACAATCCGATTAAATAAAGGCAATGTGTTTTTCCAGGCCTCCTGAATAACAAATTAAAATTGATCCGAATCATTAAACCGTTCCAGCATTTCCTTCTGATACCCGGACAGATTTGCAAACTTAACTCCGATCCCATTGGCATCTCTTCGGGCAACAGTTGCATGTATTTTAAAAGAAGCGTTCTCTGCATTCGGAATAGATAACCAGAGTACAATCTGCTGACCGACGGAAAAGGATTCATTCGCTTCAACATAAGCCCCGCTGATACTTACATTCCGAATCGGCTTCTGGCTGGAATAGTCGCTCGTATCAAAGTCAACCGAAATGGAACATGTTTTTCTTGCGTGCTTTCGCTTCCATCTTGAAGGTGTTTTTTCCAAACGATTTAACAGCAAAACAAGACGGTCTTTCGACATCTCTTGCAGCAGTTCGTTTATCCTGACAACAATTTGCTCTTTCTCCATATTTATTAAGCCCGGGTCCGGAAATCAGTTTGATGAATCTGTTACAGTCGACATTTTGCGAAGCCATCAATCTTAACTCA
>JAQYVL010000070.1 GCA_030145525.1 Desulfobacterales bacterium | reverse complement strand
ATCAGTTCGACAATTTTTTTGCATATTGACAGGCCCAGACCGGTTCCGCCGTATTCCCTTGCCATCGCCCCCCCTGCCTGCTGAAAAGGATCAAAAATGAGCTCTATTTTTTGTTTTGGAATACCGATCCCTGTATCACTTACCGATGCAAGAATTTTTACATGGCTATTCTCTTGGTTTTCTATATCAAATAAAAGCTCTATCTTTCCGGCTTGCGTAAATTTGATGGCATTGCTCATAAGATTCAGAAGAACCTGCCGCAGTCTGAAGGGGTCTCCATTCAGCTTTGACGGAACACGATTTCCGATCTTACAAAATATTTCAACCGGTTTTTCCAGAACTCTCGGCCGGACAAGTTCGCAGATATCATGGCACAAAACTTCAGGGTCAAAATCAATATTCTCCAATGTCATCTTCCCGGCTTCTATTTTTGAAGCATCGAGTATATCGTTTATCAGGGCAAGAAGTGCCTCGCTGCTTATCTTGATTGTTCGGGTGTAACTGCGCTGTTCATCATCTAAAGGGGTCTCAAGAAGTATATCGGTAAAGCCTATTATCCCGTTTAACGGTGTACGGATCTCATGGCTCACGCTTGCAAGAAAATTAGTTTTTGCAGCAGAAGCCTGTTCTGCCTTCTCAGCCATTTTGTTTGCATGGTCAATGGCAGATTCGAGCTGTTTATTAACCTTTATAAGCTCTTTCATGATGCCTTTTTTACGCTCAATCCGCTCAATTCTGGCTGAGAGCTCGGCCAGATCAAATGGTTTGATCATATAATCCGAGGCGCCGGCGCTTATGATCTCACGGTAGGAATGCTCGGATGAATATCCGGTCATGAGTATGAATTCAAGATCGTGAAACAGTTTTCTGGCACTTGTCATCAGTTCAATACCGCTCATTTCCGGCATAAAAACATATGAAATAACAAGGTCAAAATCACCCTCCCGAATCATATCAAGCGCAGTAATAGAACTGGATGCCTTCCGGCAGTGATATTTCTTCAGCTGCAGATAACTTTGAAGATTCTCAAGGAAAACTTCCTCGTCATCAACAATCAAAATAGATTTTATTATCGCGTCATCCATATATATTTCCTTTGCAGATCAGCTTGCTTCTGTTTTTTTTAAATTGGCTTTGCAATCTTGACGGCTTCGTAAAAAGTCCAATTTCTTTGTTGCGCTTCACCTTGTATAATTGCAGAATAGGCCAACTATGCACGCCTTCGGCTACCGCTGCACTGTTGTACACGGTATTATACAAGATTCGCGCGCCTCGAACTTGAACTTTTTACTTTGCCGTCTGTTCTGCGACTTTTTACGAGTTCATCAATCTTGATGTTAAAATTACAAATTATTCCTTTACGCGTTCCGTATATTCACCGGTTCTTGTATCTATCCGGACGACCTCCCCTTCTTCCACAAACGGAGGTATCTGCAGCACATATCCGGTTTCAAGCGTTGCGGGCTTTGTGCTTCCGGAGGCAGTATCTCCCTTAACCCATGGATCGGCTTTAATCACTTTCAGATCGATAAAATTCGGCAGGGAAAGTCCAATGGGCTTTCCGTCGAAGAAAAGGACCTGACATTTTGTATTTTCTTTTAAAAGATCCCTGGCTTCGGCAACCTGATCCGAAGTAAGGAGCTCCTGACTGTAAGTCGATGTATCCATAAAACAATAGTTTTCACCATCGGCGTACAGGTACTCCATTTCATGTTCTTCAAGATTGGCTTCATTGAATTTTTCCCCGGACCGGAACGTTCTGTCAAACTGTGCACCTGTCATCATATTTTTCAGCCTGCATTTATAAAGGGCCTGTCCCTTGCCCGGCTTGACAAACTGAAATTGTGAAATCACATAAGGCTCACCGTCAATTTCAATTTTCAATCCTTTTCTGAGGTCTCCGCTTTCATACATTTGCTGTTTTTTCCTCCATTATAATTTAATCATTTTTTGAATGCCTTAACATGTTGAAAATAAAAAATAGATATGTAAAACGCTTAGAGCTCATCCCAAAACACCTTCAAGCATTTGTTGCGGCAGCGGATTGCCGTTGCTGCATCCGATTTTCTGATTCCAGCCTGCGGACATCTTTGACAAAACTCCTGACACGATTAAAATCTTTTTTAAAGCGAACCGGTTTACCGTGTGAATCTATTTCATTGGTGCCCGTGCAGCTGTCAACCCCTTCCGGCATAACCTGGATTATTCCTTGAGAAACATTATCCGGTGACAGCCCACCGGCAAGGATTACCGGTATTCGGCTTTTCTGAACCAGCTCCTTTGCCTTTTCCCAGTCACAGGTTCTGCCGGTGATTCCAACAAATCCGCTTACCGGCTGTTTTTCGGAAACGGCTCCCGGTTCACCGCCAAGAAGCGTATCGGTTAAAAAGAAATCGCTCACGGGTTCAAAAATCCTTGCCAGCTTCATGACGGAAAATCTGTCCGCTTTTCCTGGTTCGGGACTCGGAATCGAACGCATGATTCTAATCTCAGGAAACCGCTCTTTAATCTGCTGTTGCAGCAAAATAAGAGTTTCATTTCTGCCGGAAGATCCTGCGGCTTCTGTCAAATCTTCACAAAAATGTACGATATCAGGTTGATAATAGTCAAGCACCCTGAAAATGGAATCTTTGTTGTTGAACAGAGGGATCAGGCTGCTTTTTGAAGGAGAATCACTAAGAACCCGCATTGTATCAAGAATACCGGGCTGCTTCCAGTTTTCTTCCGAAATGAGAACACTGCCGATATGATCGACATCAGCTTCAATCAGGTTTTCGGCTTCCAAAGGCTCCTGAACTTCATATATCTGTATTATAATTCTGCCTGTCATCCTGATTTCCCAATCGCCTGTTTACCGCTGAACACAACCACCCTCCGACCGGCTTCCGCCTAAAAATGCCAAACAAAAACCAGTATATGTATGATATTGACATTTCGTGCCGGATCTATCATATTCACTGTCAATTAGCAATTTGTTTAAGGCTGACAGCTTTCTCTTTTGGCTGAATAATACCTGAGTTGAGCGTTTCAAATTTACTATTGAAAGGATAGGTATGATACTGATAATTGATTTTGGCTCACAATTTAATCAACTAATCGCACGTCGTGTGCGCGAAAGCCATGTCTACTGCCAGATTGTGCCGCCAAGCATCAACATAAAAACGATCAAAAGCCTGAACCCTGAAGGAATAATACTTTCCGGCGGGCCTTCCAGCATATATGGAAAGAACAGCCCGAAAATAGACAGAAAAATTTTTGACTTAAAAATACCTGTTCTGGGTATCTGCTATGGAATGCAGTTCATGATCCATATTTTGGGGGGCAGTGTAAAAAAAGCACAGAAGAGAGAGTACGGCTTTGCTGAACTTAAAATAAAAAAACAGGAAGGGCTTTTTAAATCCGTTGACAAAAAGACAGCCTGCTGGATGAGCCATGGAGACTCCATTGAAAAACTTCCAAAAGGTTTTACCATAACGGCCTCCACCAAAAACACTTCCATTGCGGCAACAAACAATAAAACAAAAAGGTTTTACGGCCTTCAGTTTCACCCCGAGGTACACCACACACCAAAGGGGAAAAACATGCTTCATAACTTCCTGTTTGACATTTGCGGATGCAAACGTACATGGACCATGAAAAATTTTGTAAAAAATGCAGTCTCGGAAATTCAAAAAACCGTCGGCATCAAAAAGGTGATCCTGGGCCTGAGCGGCGGAGTCGACTCATCTGTAACGGCACTGCTGATTCACCAGGCAATCGGGAAAAACCTGACATGTATTTTCGTTGATAACGGCCTTCTCAGAAAGAATGAAGCGGAAAAACTCAGAAAGACTTTCGGGCAGCATTTGAAAATAAAAATCCGTTTTGTAAAAGCCGGCGGAAAATTTTTAAAGGCGCTTGCAAAAATTTCAGACCCGGAAAAAAAGAGAAAAATAATCGGCAAAATTTTTATGGACGTTTTTGAGACTGAAGCAAAAAAAATTAAGGGCGCCGAATTCCTGGCCCAGGGGACACTGTATCCGGATATTATTGAATCCCAGTCTGCTTTCGGAGGCCCCACCTCAATTATCAAATCCCACCATAATGTCGGCGGCCTGCCGGCTAAGATGAAATTAAAACTTGTGGAGCCGCTAAAATATCTTTTCAAAGATGAAGTACGGCAACTGGGCAAAACGCTCAAACTTAATGACGAAATGATATGGCGGCAGCCTTTTCCCGGGCCGGGCCTTGCCATTAGAATTATCGGAGAAGTTACACGAAAACGCCTTACCATATTAAAGGAAGTAGATGCAATACTTCTCGATGAGATCAGGGCTGCAGGATATTACAGAAAGCTCTGGCAGTCCTTTGCGGTTCTCCTGCCGCTTAAAAGCGTGGGCATTATGGGAGATCAAAGAACATATGAAAACATTGTCGCAATCAGGGCTGTAACCAGCAAAGATGCCATGACCGCAGACTGGGCAAGGCTTCCGCATAAGCTTCTCGGAAAATTTTCAAATCGGATCATTAATGAAGTGCACGGGGTAAACAGGGTTGTTTATGACATCAGCTCAAAACCGCCCAGTACCATTGAATGGGAATGATCACCTATGGAAGACAATGACTCCAAAAGCTTTAGAATTCGCTTTGACGATGATGAATCGATACAGCCGGTCCGGCAGGAAGAAGTCAGCAGTAATCTGACGCTTAAAAAACTCAACCAGCGTCTGACTATCATTTCAATCCTTATACCCTGCCTTATTGCGGTTATCATCATGATTGTCTATAGCAACCTCAATAAAAAAGTTTCCGGCATTCAAAACAGCGGTTCCATCAAGGTACAAAGCCTTTCAAAAAATCTGGAAGAAAAACTGAAAACCCTGTCCGGAAAGACAGATCAACTGAAAGTTTTGATTGAAAATCAGTCGGAACAGTTTGAAAAAAAGCTTTCTTCTGTGTCCAGGGACATAGGGAAAAATAAAAATTCTCTTAAAAAGTCGGTGAAGGCACAAGCAAGCAAAAACGACCTGAATAGACATGTTAAAGAACTTACCGGCAAAATTGAAGGCCTCAAAAAAAATATCAGCAGCTTCTCTTCTGATATCCAGGCGCTGGATTCAAGTCTGAGCGGCAAAATAAAAAAAGAGATCAAGGGCTTTTCAGATACCGTTGACGTCATGACAAATGACTTAAACAATCTTAAACAGGAGATAAGCCGGCTGTCCGATACGGGAGTCGACCAGAAAAAGCTTGATTTTGACCTGGATCTGCAGGCAAAAAGATACAAAACAGAGCTGCGGCAGGCAATAGTCGATCTTGAAAAGAAAATTTCATCTTTGCGGAAGGAGGTCGAAAGCCGAACAGCCGCCGGGAAGGATTCAATCAAAAGCGCTGAAGATTCATTGAAAATACCGTTGTCAAAACCAGCTGCTTCGAAGGAAACCCCACTCAAGGACGATGAAATCATTGAGCAGGATATATCCGAGTAATCCACCATCAGATGGAACATATGACCGTTGCCATAAATACGTACCGATTAAATAATGATCAAGAGCCTCCTCGTTC
>JAQYVL010000069.1 GCA_030145525.1 Desulfobacterales bacterium | reverse complement strand
AAGTGAAATCTTTTTATTTCGAAAAAAATCGGGTTTACTATAATGATGTATGTCTTTATCATTGTTATCATTACAATTATATATGGTCCGCATTTTTGGGCAAAACGGGTACTGAACCGTTATAGCAGAGATGAATATTTTTCCGGAAACGGGCTTGATCTGGCAAAACTGATCCTTGCAAGATTGAATATAAACGATGTAAAGGTGGAAGAAACAGATGTCGGTGATCACTATGATCCGGAAAATAAGGCTGTTCGGCTCACACGTCAAAGATGCGGCCGGAAAACACTGACTGCCGTAGTAGTTGCAGCTCATGAAGTAGGCCATGCAATACAGGATCAATATAAATACAAGCCGCTTCAAACGCGTACCCTAATGGTACGAACAGCTGTTAAAATAGAGAGAATCGGAGCCGGGATCATTCTGTTTGTACCCTTTTTTGCACTTATAACACGCGTCCCTTCTGCGGGGTTCCTTATGTTTCTTGGAGGCTTTGCAACACTCTGTGTCCCTGTATTCATTCATATGCTGACACTTCCATCCGAATTTGATGCCAGCTTTAACCGTGCGCTTCCGATTCTTTCCTCCGGTGAGTATATTCCCCGGGAAGATATACCGGCTGCAAAAAAAATTCTTCTTGCATGTGCTCTGACCTATGTTGCAAATGCACTGGTGGGGCTTTTGAATATATGGAGATGGATTAGAATCCTAAGAAAATAGCAGTACATAAAATTGGCATTTTAAACCCTTCAATGGAGAAATTCAGTGGATGAATGTGCTTTCATACAAAAATGTATTGCGGAAACAATCGATGGCCTGCAGGAAGGTCTTTCCCACTTTTCAGGCCCAAGCCGGACAGCCGTAATTTATGCTGTAAAACCGGATGACCCTGTTCAGATCTATGATCCCCAGAGCCTTCTAAGGGGGCACGAGCCCAAATTCAAAGAGCTTTATCTGGATTCTGACGAGTGGTGCAAAAAAGCATCAATTTCCTATGATAAAAAAAAATTCAGCACCTTGTTTCCGGAGAAGAACCTGGAACTTGCAGGCCTGATTTCCTATGGCGGCCGTTCAGGCTCTGTTTTTTATCAAATGTGGTTTACGGAGCATCACCCTAACATGTGTTCAATAGGTCCAACCGAATGTTGGCTGGAACAGGCAGTCTGGCGTTTTTCACATGACATTGCCAATGAAGAAGAACTGTACACGGGTATTTTGGGAAATTTTCTCCGGGAATACTCAACCCATGCTGTTCGTGATTATTTGATCGATCAAATGAACATCGTGCTTGGATGGGACACACATATTCGGGTCTATCCGATGCTGGGTGCCGTACTTAAGATATCCAGGACACCGGAAGAAGGTTCATGGCCCAAAGGAGAGTTGATTTTTGTTGAGAAGCACGCGCTCGGGAAAATGAATTTTGTCGCAAAGTTCCCCGGAATGGAACAGCCGATCCTGGACAATGTGAAGCATATTCGCAAGCTTCTTCTTTCCGTGGAGAATTCAGACCGGAAACTGGTATCTGATGAAAAGGCCATTATCGGGATTGTTAAGGATGAAATTCCTAATTTCTGCATCACGGCAGATTTTCAGGGAAGGTTCGGGTTTTTAAAAATAAATGGTGATGCGGTATGCAGCTTTTCGGACGGCAGTTTTAAATCAACTAACCGTAAAGCAAAACTTGTACAGGTGGAGGAAGCCCTTCTGGAATCGAGTATGGATCAGTCAGATGCTTCTTCACTGTTTAAAATTGTAAGCAGTATTGTTCACGACGCGGGAACACAGCGGCATGGATGTACGATTGTTATAGATCTCAACGAAAGCCCGGTATTCATTTCCGGTCATTCTCTGGAGAAACCTCTGGATCTTGAAAAACCTGAATTTTTGGATTTGACAAAATCTCTCTCAAAGGTGGATGGAGCCCTGCATATTGGTGCCGACCTGAAGCTTCATGGCTTTGCCTGTCTGTTGGATGGTAAATTTATTCAGGGTGAAGACAGAGGTCGTGGCGCACGGTATAACTCAGCACTTCGATTCACGGCTGAACACAGCAATATTATAGTGGTTGTCGTATCATCCGATGCACCGGTTTCCATTATTATGGACGGGGTGGCTCTGGACATTACATGCCAGTGGAAGCCGGATCCTTCCTGCAGCTTACCTATTTCACTTGAAACCTGGATTGCAGACTCAACATCATAGTGTTATGTATCTGTCTGACCGATAATGGGCGAAAGATTACAAAAAAGCTTTACAGTATGGCTATTGATGCAAACAAGGCCTTTCCGGCAAGTCTAAATAAAGAGGAACAGCAGACATTGCGGGTGCTGCTCGGCAGGATTCGCAGGAATGTTTAAATTTCGGTATAAGAATTTTATAGAATATTTTGTATAAGAGTAAATCGTATCCAAATAATCAAAACAAAGGGACAAAGAAGATGGAAAAAATGACGCAGCGAGTGAAAGAAATTGCCATGTGTTTGGGAGCTAAATCTGTGGGGATTGCCACAACTGAAACCCTTTCCGAAGGTCCGCCATCGGCTGATATCCGGTATGTACTGCCGGGTGCCAGGTCTGCGATCAGCTATTTGCTTCCTCTGAATCAGGACCATATTGAACCGTATCTAAAGAAAAAGGATCGCCGCTCTTACGAACTGGACAATATTCGAACCAGCACTCTGGTAAGCGGTATATCGATGGAGATTGCAGATTATCTGATCCAGAAAGGGTTCCCCTCCGCACCACAGGCGGCTAACATTGTCTACCGGACTGACACCCCCAATGGGCCTTTGGATGAGAAACCGCCTGTTTCACATCGCTACCTGGCAGTGCGTTCAGGTATTGGCCATTTCGGACTCTCCGGAAATATTATCACAAAAGAAGATGGGGCATCCGTCATTCTGGGATCCGTTATAACGGAAGCAGAGTTCACTCCGACAAAGCCTCTGCCGCCGGAGGAAAATTATTGTGACGGCTGTCGTTTGTGCATGGCATCATGCGCTTCAGGATACATGTCTCCGGATGAGACGATTAACGTTTCCATGGGAGGAGTGAACTTCTCCTATTCCAGGAGCCGTCATCACAACCGGTGCGATTATGTTTGCGGCGGTTTCACCGGTCTGCATAAATCCGGTAAATGGTCTACCTGGTCTCCGGGGCGATTTCCCATACCGGAAAAGGATGAGGAATTTTTTCCTGCAATTATAAACACTGCGGAATCTTATCAAAAAAGACCCAGGGAAGAGGGCGGATCCTTTCATTTTCTGATACCTGGAAATCGGATAGAGTTCACCTGCGGAAATTGTTCTCTTGTTTGTCATCCGGATAAGGAAGTACGAAAAAGGCGGCATAAGATGCTTACGGAAAGCGGTGTCGTGGTTCAGAATCCCGATGGATCGCGTGAGGCGTTTTCTCCTGAGGAGGCTAAACGCAGGATTGCTGCCATGCCGCTTGAAATGAGAAAATTTTATGAAATAATACCGGACAGGGGAGAAGAAAAACATGATGGATAAAACCGTCTATAAACAATTGCCCGGGAGAGAGTATATGAATATTCAAGCCTCGGAAATAAAAGAAATGGTACTCAATGATGGCATCGATCTGGTTGGTATAGCAGATGCGGAAAGTTTGATTCTGGCCTATCCCCCAAGGCCGGCAACTGCACTTTTACCATCGGCAAAAAGTGTTATTGTCATGGCTGTAGCGCATAGTTTAGGAGCAGTTTATTCACCGGATATTATGCTCTGGACACGAAATAAGATGCAGACGTCTCGAATATTGGATCAGACAGCAGAAAAAATTGGAAGATATCTGGAGCGGGCCGGCTATATTACACTGCCGGTTTCCGCTGACAAACCGGTTGAAATTTTCAAATTTGATCCTGAAACAGGCAAAAAATTCAAGCAGACTCGGGTTGCAGGCCATTTGTCATTGAAACATGCTGCTGTCAGCTGCGGGATGGGAGAGATCGGAAGGAACAACTTGCTGATCACGCCGGAATTCGGCCCACATCAGCGGCTGTGCGCCGTAATCACAGAGGCCGAACTGGAACCTGACCCTTTGCGTAAAATGGAATTGTGTAAAAATTGCATGAAATGTGAGAATGCATGCCCTTCAGGCGCACTCTCCGGCGGCATTTACAGTGTTGATCCGTGTTTTGTGTATTGGAGCTATGGGCTGAAAAAAGTTCCTCCGACAAAGCTTCGGGATTGGCCGGCTTATTTTAAAATGATTCGGAACCATTTGAAGCAGCGTGATTTAATAATTGAGACAGGACAGACATATATCACGGATGTGGACAACTGCATTGAGTGTATGCGTGTTTGTGAGGCCGGGGAGCACTGGGAAAAAATTCGGCCTGGAAATCTGCCTTCCCAGAAAACAGGCGGAACCATAAAGGGAGGATAAATAATGATAGCACCGGATGAAATCGGAAAAGCCGTTTATGGGTTTGCGAAAAGCCTGCGTTCCTGAAAATGGATTACAATGTTTTATTGACAAAAAATCAAAAGCGTTCTTTTATAAGCATTACCGTGAGAAAAATTGTCGTCTGGAAACCGTTTCACCCAATTTAAAAGTATAATCTCATGATTATGTTAAGGAGGAGGAATGGACCGCAAAGAGAAAGTTATTCTGCAAAACCGGATAGAAAATAAATTGTCCCGTCGTGATTTTATCCGGTATTCATCAGTTGTTTTTTCCGCTGCAGCCCTGCCGGGCCTTGTAAACTGCGCAGGCGTCAAACCAAAACAGGACTGCCTCAAACAGGTCACCCTGGGACAGAACCGTAATCATAAAAAGGTATTTGAAAGTTCAACGTTAGGAAAAATAAAGCTTCAAAATCGAATTATCCGATCAGCCACCACTCTTGCTTTATGCGACAAAGATGGCCGGCCGACGACAGAGCTTGCGGACGCTTATATTGAACTTTCCGAAGGGGGAGTCGGGGCCATAATAACGGGGGTGACTGCGGCGCAAAAGAGCGGTCTTCCGGGCATCCAGAATGCGCTTCTCTTTGACAGGGATGAATTTATACCGGACTACCAGATGCTTTCGGATGCCGCACACCGTTATAACACGCCCATCATCATGCAGGTCGGGCATGCCGGCCGGCAAACCCGTCGGGTAATCACCGGACAGCAACCGGTTGCCCCTTCTCCCATCCGTGACAATATCTATGATGAAGAGGATCCAAGGGAACTCACCGAGCTGGAAATCAAAGAGGTGATTCATGATTTTATTTTGACCGTTGAAAGGGCTCAAAAAGCGGGCTTTGACGGTGTCCAGATTCATGGAGCGCATGGTTATCTGATAACGGGATTTTTGTCTCTGGATTCGAATAGAAGGACAGACAGGTGGGGGGGCAGTCTGGAAAATCGGTTCAGGATCCTCCGGGAGATTTTTCTGGGTGCTCGAAAACGGGTCGGTGATTTTCCCATGTTTATTAAATTGAGTGCATATGATCACCAGTCTGACGGATTGAGAGTAGAAGAAACGGTAAAGATCGCATCCATGCTTCAGGAGGTAGGGTGCGATGGAATTGAAGTTTCCTGCGGAGTCGTAAACGATGGCTTTTCTACGATACGTGTTCCTGAAATTCCAACCGAAGCAATTTTGGCGTTCAATCATAAATTTAAAGATAAACCATACCTTGTAAAGAAAATTATACCGATTTTTGCCCCTCTCCTTGTGGACAGGCCGGAGCCGATTATTAATTATAATGTGTGTGCCGCCCAGGAAATAAAACAGAGTGTGGACATCCCGGTAATTGTTGTGGGCGGTATTCGAAATCTAAAAGATATCGAACAGATTATCGGCGGGAATATGGCTGACTATGTTGCAATGGGAAGGCCTTTTATTATTGAACCGGGCATCGTGAATGGTTTCAGGGATCAGAGTCAAAGCGAATCGGAATGTATCTCATGCGGCTATTGTCTGATCGCTTTGGAGGAAGTGCCGGCTAAATGTTTTTACGGTGAGCTGTCCTGATCCGTATGCTGTTCGTTTAACCGGCAGCTTGCTGAAACCAGTTATAAGAAAATCTGAGGAGAACGGCTTGTGAAAGGAGGACTATGATCATCGATTGCCATTATCATTTGGAAACAAGAATGCAGCCTGTTGAGAACCTTATTCGGAAAATGGATTTGAACGGTATTGAAAAAGTAGCATTGATGCCGACGATGTTGGACCTGCTGCCCCATACACCTGAATTTTTATTAAAACTTCTTCGTTTTCTGCTTTATCATCGATTCTCCCGGTCATTGGCCAAGAAGCTGGTTGCAAACTTCTCCCCGGAAGGAGATATCGTTTTGCCCAAAGAGACCGTCAAGCTGTATAAGGACCCTGAAAATGGATCCGTTGCCGAAGCGATCAAAGATTACCCTGACAGATTTTTAGGCTGGATTTTTATAAATCCAAAGGGAAAGAATGATCAGACAGAAGAATATGAAAAATGGAAGGACCTGTCAGGATTTATTGGTGTAAAAGCGCATCCCTTCTGGCATCAATTTCAGCCGGAAGAGCTGGCCCCCGTTGCTGAAAGAGCGGCAAAAGAAGGCAAACCCTTATTGATTCATGTCGGGTTCGATCTGAATGGTGATTTTGAAGCTCTTGCTAACGAAGTGCCGGAACTGAAAATTATTTTAGCCCACGCGGGCTTTCCTGAATACTCCGATACGTGGGAAAAAATTCGTAACAATAAAAATATCTATGTGGATCTATCTGCAGATGCTTATGTAAACGGGAAGGCCACCAAAGGAGTTGTCGAATATCTGGGAGCGGAACGATGCTTTTTTGGAACAGACGGGCCATATGGTCATCATGCGGATGACGGCATATTTGACAATGGCTTCATTAAAAGGAGAATTGAATCTCTTTTTCCGGACAGGGAAACCCGGAATAAATTACTGGGGGATAATTTCAGAGATCTGATCGGTATTTAAACACATGGCAGCAGCCATATTATGATTTTTTAAGAATTAGGGTCAAACCTTGATTTATATTATTATTCTCTGATCGCATATGTTTCCATTAATCTGTTTTTTCTAACGGCCCCTAATGCACTCAAACAATACACGCTATAAAAAATCATCCATTCAGCTGTAAGTGTCGAATTTTGAGAGAAACTTTTCTATAGTGAGTATCAAATTAATTTTCCGATTCATGCGCTCTCTCAGTGATCAAGTAGCCTCTGAGTGAAGTCTATTGAAGTCATTTGAAAAGTGTTCTTCATGAAGCGGAGCAAATGATTAGAACACTCCAAATGCTGCAATCAACGAATAAGGAGGCTCTTGATCGACTTTCAATCGAAAAATATTTCTGAGAACCACTATATGCCTCAACTATATCATTTTTTGTAAAATCAACAAAGCTGAAGCATTGACCATTAATGTCCGCATGTTTGATTTGTCTCCAAAGTTCCTTGCAATTGGATATAGTGTTATATATTTACCATAAGAAATGTATGGAGGAGACAAATATGGAACTATTTTTCAACCCCGGTTCAATTGCAGTTATTGGTGCCAGTGAGCGCAAACTTGGAAGTCTGGTTGTTCAGAATCTTCTGCGGGGCTACAAGGGACAGATTTTTCCGGTCAACCCAAATTACAAGCAGATTTATGGACTCCAATGTTTTCCCTCTCTCGAAGGCATCCCCCATCCTGTAGAACTGGTCATCGTTCTTGTGCCCGCACATCTTGTTCCTTCGGTGATTGAGGCATGTGCCCGAAAAGGTATAAAGAATGTTATTATTGAGAGTGCGGGATTCGCCGAGGTTGGATTGAAAGGGATCGCTCTCCAGGATCGTTGTAAGGCAATAGCCAAACAATCCGGCATAAGAATCTGGGGACCCAATTGCATGGGGCTGGTGGATATTCATTCCAATCATTTTTTTACTTTTATGCATCCGGCCGTAGAAAGGGAAGGTCTTATACCCGGCCGGATTTCCCTAATCGTTCAAAGTGGAATGCTTTCCGCCATTTTTCTGGCTGAACTCAGACGACGGGGCATCGGAATTTCGAAAGCCTGTTCGATTGGAAACCGAATGGATGTGGATGAATGTGATCTGCTTCAATACCTGATAAACGATCCGAAAACCAATGTCATCGCCCTGTATCTGGAATCTTTGCCCCGCGGGAGGCTTTTTGCAAAGATTGCAGGGAATTCAGAGAAACCGATCGTTCTGTTAAAGGGAGGTCGGAGCGAAGCAGGGGCACGTGCTGCCATGAGCCATACCTCAAGTCTTTCGGGAAATTCGCGTCTGACGGATAGCATTCTTCAGCAATGCGGTGTCATCCTGGCAAACGATATTTATGAGATGATGGATATTTCAAATGCCTTGACCCTGATTCCTAACCTCCCTTACACATGTCGAACAGCGATTATCACCCTGAGTGGGGGAGCCGGTATTCTGGCCTGCGATGCCCTCGCGAGGAAGGGCCTCAATGTTGCCCGGCTTTCAGAAAAGACCAGAAAAGATATGGGTAAGGTTTTTCCGGACTGGATGCCGGTGGCAAATCCTATAGACCTTTTCCCGGCGGTAGGAGTTCATGGTCGGTCCAAGGCATTCAGCCTTGCAGTCTCAAGCGTCCTCGAAGATCCCAATGTAGATGTTTTGCTGATACACTATGTTGCGGGCCTGGACTCAGAATTTAAAGAACTGGCAGAACTGAAGAAAAAAGCGGATGCTTTAAAGAAGGTCGTGTTCTTCTGGCTCATGGGGGTTGAGGAGGGCACTGCGGCCTTTCTTCGAGAAACACGAAAGCTCGGGATAGCGGTACATGGGGAGATTACCCGGATAACGGATTGTCTGGCTGCAGCCGCCCGGTATAGACCCCGCAGGCCGGGTGATCCTTCCCGGGAAACGGAAATGACACCGGAATTTGAAAAGCGGTCTGAAAAAATTGAAGCACTCTCCTCTAAAAATTCAATACTTGATGAGTACGACAGCAAACAACTGCTTGGAGTCCAGCAAATCCCTGTAGTGGAAGAGATGATTCTGAACAGCCCTTCTGAAGCTGAAAATGTCGGACAGAAATGGGGGTTTCCGGTGGTGCTTAAAGGACTGATTGAAGGTGAAACCCATAAAACGGAATTCGGTCTGGTGCATTTGGGAGTTTTCAGCCGGTCTCAGTTGGAAGAAGCGTTCCTGAAGGTCAAAACAAAGTTGGGAGACAAAGGACGCATCCTTGTTCAACGGCAGATTAAAATCGATTATGAATTGATCGCAGGATTTCTTCGTGATAAGGAATTCGGTCCATGTGTGATGTTTGGCCTGGGCGGTATTCTTGCCGAACTTGATCCGGACGTAGCCTTTGCCATCGCCCCTTTGAAGTATGAAGAGGCACTTAGACTGATAGATCAGATCAGGGGCAAGCAACTATTGGACGGCTTCCGAGGGATGATGCCTTTGAAGAAAGACCTGATGGCAGACATACTGGTTCGTTTGGGAGACATGGGAATTGCCGACCCTCATATCGAACAAATCGATATCAACCCGCTGGCAGTCAGCAAGGGCTCTCCTGTGGCTATAGATGCCAACATTATTTTGAATGATTCGGGTGCGCGCAAAAAGAAAGAAATGTGAATTTGATTGTTATGGTGTAATGGATACCAGGGCAGAATCAATTATGGCTGAGTCTGCCCTGGTATGGGTCATTTCAAATTCAGGAAACATTCAGGCGAATGTCCCCCTGTCTTATATTATTTGTCTTTGTCATAGGCATCTTTACTGACTTCCTGCTGTTTATCTCGCTGATATCCGCATGCGAGAGACAGATCCTTTAAAAGCGTCTTTGCGTGGTCCTTGTCGATTTTGTCAGAATCTTTAAGAACGGGAAGCGATTGAAGACCAATGAGGAGCTTCTTTCCCTCTTCGACAGCTTCCGGTTTGTCATAACTGGTGCCGTAGCAAATCAGGCTTGCGGCCAGTTCTTTATGGAATTCGATACGCTGGGGCTCGATCGCCACTGTCTTTCTCTGGTACTCAACTGATTTTTCCTTATCTCCATGCGTTCCGAAAATTTGCTTCAACGGAAAATGGCGCATCCATTCAGGAACCACACGATAGTACATTCCCAGGGCATAATAAATGTCGGCCTTGGTACTTGCAGAGCCATCTTTTGCGCGGTAAGTGGGTTTTAATGTTTCAGCCTTGAGCCAGGCTTTTTCGACATCCTCTGCCACCCATAACATTGTGAGAATGCCTTTTGTAGTGCCGGTCCGTCCTATTGCAGCACCTTTCCAGAGCAAGCAGTTTCCGTCATTTTCATCCCGGTCTATGCATTTGTCCGCCAAATTTTCAAGTTCCTTGTACTGCCTGAGCAGTTCTTTTTTTTCCGCCCTCTGCTCCCTTGGAACTGCCTCCTGCCGGTCATAAATGTTGCGTGCTTTGCGCCAGTATGGATCTGATAATTTGGGGCATTGCTTCATGACTATCTCAAGCGGTTCATCAGACTCGTCAAATTTTTGATCCATCCAAAGTTGCTCTGATTTAGCGATTAACTCATCACAGGATTTTTCCACCGCGCCAACAATAGACACACTTAAAAATACAGATACCAAAAGTCCTAAAATAACGCCCTTTTTTTTCATTTTAGACCTCCCTATTCACAAGAAATAAAAAAAAATTAAAAAAGTTTTCGTCCCACCATGGCTGCCAAAAAATCATTTTCATATGATATGGTGCAGCGTGAATAATGCAAAACAATGAGAAAACTAAAGAAAGAAGCAGTTTGGAATTCTGTTCCATGAAAATTCTTGATTGGAAAATTCAAAAAACAGTGTTCTCTCAATCACTGAAAAATCGTGACGAGACTATCAGGAAAAACAACTTCGGTAAAGTGTTTTAACACAAATATAACTAATTGACTAAAAATCAATAGGTTAAATCGATATTTTTTGTTATGATTGACATTCGGCCTATTATTCATGTATATAGATAATATACAAACTCACCACACTATCCTTTCCCGATGATATTTGAATCTGGAATGTTCCGAATCCGACTGAAGGCTGAAGATAAATATTTGATCGTATCTTTAATAATATTTTTTAACAGCAGGTAACGAAAACCAAAAAGGAGGTGCCTATGAAGAAACATGCCATTCACTATGAAACTTTTCTCAAGGTAACAAGGGCGATTTCCGAAAGCAAAGATCCGGAAGAGGTTGTTTTAATGACTGCCGAGAGTGTAAGAACCGCTCTTGGCGTCAAGGGCTGCTCGATTTTTTTGATTAATAAGAAAAACAACCAGCTTGAGCTGGCAGCATCATATGGATTAAGCGAAAAATATCTTAAAAAAGGCCCGATAAATTATATGCAATCCATCAGGGAATCCCTTGAAGAAAGCCCTGTAGCAATCTATGATGTCATGGATGATCCACGTATTCAGTATCCTCAGGAAGCCAAAGAAGAAGGAATCTCATCCATCCTGGCTGTGCCGATAATTGTTCATGGTAA
>JAQYVL010000068.1 GCA_030145525.1 Desulfobacterales bacterium | reverse complement strand
GTCGTTCGGCAGATCAAACACATAATGAATGGCAATTGCAAGCTCGACAACACCGAGACTGGAAGCAAGATGTCCTCCATTTTTTGAAACCACATTGACAATGGTTTGTCGAATTTCGGTTGCGAGCTCGCGCAGGTCATTTTGCTTAAGCTGTTTTATGTCGGCCGGAGATTCAATTTTATCTAAAATACCCAATTATTTCAAACTCCTTTATTTTTTCCGTTCTATGATATAACGCGCTATCGCCCGAAGCGGTTCAGCTTTCTTATCAAACATTTCCAGGGCATTCAATGAATCAGCGACAAGTTTTTCGGCAAACTGTTTTGATTTTTGAACGCCCATCAGAGACGGATATGTAGATTTATTCCTTGTCCTGTCTGTTCCTACAGCTTTTCCCATGATTTCCGGATCACCCTCGACATTCAAAATGTCATCGGCAACCTGGAAAGCAAGCCCAATGTATCTGCCATATTCGGTAAGCATTTTAATTTCATCAGGGGTTCCATCTCCAAGTACAGCCCCTGCGTAGACTGAAGCTTCGATCAGTACGCCGGTTTTAGCAATATGGAGTATTTTTAATTCTTCCATATCAAGATTTTCGCCTTCTGAAAGAATATCCGTCATCTGACCTGCAATCATTCCCGTATATCCGGCAGCAGATGCAATTTTGCGTATTACATCAAGTTTTTTGAATGCATAATCCGGTGAGATCAAATTATTCGTTTTTGAAAGTAGTTCAAAAGCCATTGTCAGTAATGCATCACCTGCAAGGATCGCGGTGGCTTCATCAAAAGCAATATGACAGGTTTGTTTTCCCCGTCTCATATCATCATCGTCCATTGCCGGAAGATCATCATGTATCAGTGAATAGGTATGAATCATTTCAAGCGAACATGCGGCATCCAGAACCTGGTCTTCATTTCCTCCAACGATTTCGGCAACGGACAAACATAGCACAGGACGCAGTCTTTTTCCACCTGCCATGAGTGAATGCCGCATAGCAGAAACAATTCGCTGTTCCAAAGGTGATTCCTGACGGATGATATTTTCAAGAGCCCTGTTTACGGTTTTTTGTTTCTCAATAAGGTATTTCTTTAAATCAAACATATAATATATATCCGGCAAAGGATTAAAACCATTCACAGAAATTTCAGTCGGAGATAAAAGGCTTTTCTACCACATCATCCGCTTGATCCTTTAGAAGAATGGTGATTTTTCGCTCAATTTCATCCAGTTTTGAAGAACATGACCTGGAAAGTTTGATACCGTCCTCAAATTTTTTTACCGCTTTTTCAAGGGGAAGTTCACCTGATTCAAGTTCTTCAACAATTTGTTCCAGTTGTTTTAAGGATTGTTCAAATGTCTTTTTTGACATGGGATGATTTTCCTTCCACATTACAGTTAAGAATACCTTTTGCAAGAATGATTTCAAGATTTTCACCGATTGAAACGGTTTCCGAATCCTTAATAATCTTTTTATCCGTAATTTTTCGGGTAATGCTGTATCCGCGTTCAAGAATGGCAATTGGATTTAAAGCATTCATTTTCCCGGTCGTTTCCAGCAAATTGAATCGATTTTTGGTTATATAAAAATCAATAGATTTAAGGCTATTAAAATGATTTTGCTCAAGTATCTCTTTATTTCTTTTCACTTGATCGTGAAAACGGGTTGAATATAGACATTTTTTCTGAAGAGCAAGTTGCTCAAACTTATGTTTGACATGATATGATAGGGTCTTGACCATCTGATTACAAAGATCATCGATTTTCAGCCGGAAATCCTCAGCTGTTTTCTTGGGATTTATCAATCGGTTGGACAGTTCAAGGGCTTGATAACGTTTTTGCTCACGACACTGTTTTATGAAAATTTCAAGCTGTTTTTTTTTTGATTCGATTTTGTGCAACAGATCCATTTTTACCGGCAACACAAGCTCGGCTGCTGCAGAAGGTGTTGGCGCCCTGAGATCTGCTACAAAATCCGAAATCGTAAAATCCGTCTCATGCCCAACAGCCGAAATAACTGGAATATTAGATGAAAAAATCGCTCTTGCAACAGATTCCGTGTTGAAAGCCCATAGATCTTCAATTGAACCGCCGCCTCTGGCCAGTATCGCAACATCTGAATCCAGCGTGGAATTCATAAATGCAATGGCATCTGCAATTTCCTTTTCTGCATGATCTCCCTGAACCGATACAGGTAAAATTTGAATGTATAAGTTGGGAAATCGACGGGTTGCTATCTTGATAATGTCGTGAACTACGGCGCCTGTGGGCGATGTGATAATACAGATTTTTTGCGGTAAAAAGGGGATCGGCTTTTTAAAGGAATGGTCAAAAAGACCTTCCTGACTCAATTTTTCCTTTAACTGCTCAAATGCGATCTGCAGCGCCCCAATGCCTTTTGGCTCTAAGTGCTCAATAATTAATTGATATGTGCCTCTTGGCTCATATATGCTGATACGCCCGAGGGCGGTGATTTGCATTCCATTTTCCGGGATAAAGTTCAGTCTGCGGTTTTGACCCCGAAACATAACAGCATTAATTTGGGCATGCCGGTCCTTGAGAGAAAAATAATAGTGCCCGGAGACCGGTTTTGAAAAATTGGAAATTTCACCAGTAATCCAGATAATTGAGAATTTTTCCTCAAGCAGTGATTTAATGTTCGCCGTGAGTTCTGAAACCTGATATATCTGTTGTAGTTTCGAGTCGTTTCGATGATTCATAGAAAATATACCAATAATGCTGAAAGTATGTGAGAAGCGAATCAAACTAGCACAGTTGAAAAGCTCATTCAATATCTGTTTTTTTGATTTCTTAAATTAAAAGGGAACAGATTTAGTGCCGGGAAACCAATTAGACACAAAATTTTTTGAATTCAATGCCATTTATGAGGACAAAACAATCCATATTCGTACTAAAAACAGGTGTGTAACTCACTTTGAATACAATGATGTTAAATTAATTTGGCCCCCATACAACGTCTGATAAGATATATTATGTAAACTTTTTGATCTGGAAGTGGTTTTTCTTCCAGGATATATAAATTCCACCCCTCTTTTCTCTTTGTTAAGTGACTTGTGATCTTTTAATTCCTTTTTTGGGTCTGTATTTATCCAGAAGGTCGCGTACAGCAGGAACAATGTAAATGTCATCGATGGGCATTTCTCCGAGGCAGGAAGCCAGTATATCCATTTTTATTCGCAAACTTTTGTGCTTATCCATAATAAACATCTGCTGACCCTTCACCGTACATAAGCCGCTTTTAACTCGAATCCCGGCATTTCGAAAATTTTGTTCCGATACAGTGATTCCGAATTTTTCAGCCAGTTCTTTGAGACTGTGGTAAAGCTGTTCAACTTTCATTTCTGTTACTCTGGGTTAGGATTGAAATTTTACTAATTTCAGCGTCCTTATACCCTTTTTTGTAAAAAATGTAAATGTGTCAAATTTTCCCCTGCCGGGTTCAAAAATTTCATCCATCAAAACCGGGTCAAAATTTTCGCTTAACGGTTGAAAACCCTTGAAGATGTGTTATATTCTGTTTTGAAATAAACAGGAAATGTATACTTGTCGAAAATTTATCATTTTACGGAGGAAAACAAATGCAGCAGACGGTTCCATATAAAAGCACACAAACTCAAGTGATTGTAAACGGTTTTATTCGAAGCGTTTATAACTGGATGGCTATCGGGTTGGCACTGACCGGATTTGCAGCGTTTTATGTCGCCGGCAATGAAACCCTGGTCAACTTAATATTCAGCAACCAGATCATTTTTTTCGGGTTGATTATCGGTGAACTTGCCCTGGTGTTTTCCATCAGTGCACGAATTAATAAAATCAAAGCCTCAACCGCTACATCCCTCTTTATTATATACTCCATATTAAATGGAATTACGCTTTCCAGCATCCTTTTTATATACACGATGTCATCTATCGCCTCGACCTTCTTTATATGCGCGCTGACATTCGGGATCTGCAGCATTTACGGAATGGTTACCAAAAAAGATCTGACCGGTATAGGACAATTCATGTTTATGGGCTTGATTGGAATTATCGTTGCGTCTGTGGTCAACCTTTTTATCGGAAGTTCCGGGCTGAGCATGATTATCAGTTATCTTGGTGTTTTTATTTTCGTAGGACTGACCGCTTACGACACCCAGCAACTGAAGCGGATGGCCTTAGCACAGCCGGCAAATCTGGATGCCGCCACAATTCGAAAAGGCGCTATATTGGGAGCGCTTACATTATACCTGGATTTTATAAATATGTTTCTCTTTTTGCTTCATATATTAGGAGTGAGCAGAGATTAAATTATTTCATTACCCAAGAATATCCTTTACAACACCTGCAATCCGGGAACAGTACTTTCCGGTTTCGTCGACTGAAGGACCTTCAACCATAACCCTGCACATGGGCTGAGTTCCGGAATAACGCACCAGCACCCTTCCCCTGTCCCCCAGCTCTGTTTCAACAGACTTGATAATTTTGACGATTTCAGGAATTGTTTCAAGATCAGGCTTCTTTTTCACGTCCACATTTATCAGTTCCTGTGGAAAGATATCCATTATCTTTACCAGTTTTGATAAAGGCTCTGAACTTTGAATCATCACTTCAAGCAATTTCAGCGATGCAAGGATACCATCCCCGGTTGTATGATGATCCAGAAAAATGAGATGCCCGGAGTCTTCTCCGCCGACAACCGCATCGTGTGCCATCATTTCTTCCATCACGCAACGATCTCCGACATCGCTGATGTGGTGTTCGATCCCCATTTTTTTTAATGCAAGCCCAAGCCCGATATTACTCATTACCGTACTCACCAGCAGATTGTGCCGAAGTCTTCCCTGTTCGTTTAAAAAAGCTGCACAAACAGCAAGTATCTGGTCACCTGATGCGATTCGTCCTTTTTCATCAACAGCAATCAGACGGTCTCCATCACCGTCAAACCCAAGTCCGATATCGGCTCTCTCTTCAATTACCTTTTTTACCAGTGATTCAGGATGCTGTGACCCGCATTCCTGATTTATATTGATTCCATCCGGATCAGAAAACAGTGTAATCACATCTCCACCCAGTTCAGTAAAAACAAGCGGCGCTGTCTGAAATGTCGCGCCGTTGGCGCAGTCAATAACTATTTTCAATCCTTTCAGGGAAAAATTAGAAGGCGTAATGGATTTTAGAAAATCGACATATTTACGGGCTGCATCTTTCAGCAAATATATGCTTCCAATCTCCTGAAGCAAATCACCGGTTGACACAATTTTATGATCCAAAACAAACTCTTCGATTTGAGCTTCAAAATCATTGGAAAGTTTGAATCCTTTTCCGTTAAATATTTTAATTCCATTATCAAAATACGGGTTATGAGAAGCGGAAATTACAATCCCGGCATCCGCATTCGAACTTTCCGTAATATGTGCAACTCCGGGAGTAGGGAGAACGCCCGTGAGGCCGGCGTCTGCCCCCATGGAACAGACACCCGCTGCAAGTGCATACTCAAGCATCGTACCGGATATGCGCGTATCTTTTCCAATGATTATCTTTACTTTTTCTCCACTTTTTTCACGCCCGAATAAAAACGCTGCAGACCTTCCGATCCGTACAGCCATTTCAGCAGTAATCGGATATTGATTTGCAATTCCCCTGATACCGTCTGTTCCGAATAATTTTGTCATGCAATCACTTCGTTTCAACTTTAAAACCAAAAGACGGTATGATACCGGATATCTTAAAAAATATATGATCGATAATACCCTGAAGCCAATTTGAACCCATTCCTGCATCTTCCTTATTCAATACCCGGATTGCACGGATATAATCTTTATTTTTGAATTCCCTGCCCTTCCCCAATCTTGTTTTAAAATCTTCCAGAACATCCTGTTTCCCAATATAATTGAATAGAGAATCAAAAAATGATTCGATTTCAGACCAGTTTTGCTGAAGTTCCTTACTTCTGAGGTCTGAACAACCGGCGTTATAAATGATGTGTGGAAGATCTCTTAATCTTCTGATCCTCTCCCTTATATTCATTTCAAGTTTTTCTTTCAGCCCTTCCAACAGTTCTTCCGGAAAATCATCCGAAATAAACTCGGACCTCACATGATGATACCAGCTGTTCAGCGCAAAAAGATTCGCGATGTACACCAGATTATTCAGCACGGTTCTTTTGATGTTGAGATGTTTTCCCTGGGCAAAAGGGATGTTGATGTTTTTTCGAAAACCGGTAAGTATCATTCGATCCGGTCTGAGTTCGTCTTTTCTGCAGATCGTACCGGCCGCTGTTATTATTCCGAAGGCAAGCCTTACCGGGCCGACAATTCCGCCCTGCCCGCCCAGAAATATCGGCTTCTGATTCAGCATAACTCCCTGGGGTACGTTTCCCATCATGGACGGGGTGGCCTTATCCTGATTTGGTGTATAGTTAAAATGGATAAAAGAACTTCCGACTTCACTGTGATCTTCTTTGCTTGTCCCGCCTGACATAAGACAGTCACAAAAATTAATAAGACTCCCCAGGGTAACGTATGGGAAAAGGATGGTCTGTTTTAACCCAACGGTATGTGCAACTGAAGTTTCTTCTTCAAGTATGGTTCCTTCTCGAACATGAGAGCCATATCCCATGCTTACTTTTTTTAAAAAGACAGCCCGCCGGAAAAAACCGCCCTTCAATTCGGTTCCAGGTCCGATATGACAATTTTCGATGGTAACCGGCGCCTCATAACCCAGCTTCACATCATTGAGGATAAGTGTGTTTTTCCCAAAAATTTTACATCCGGAATATACAACCGTACCACTGCCGGAGATTCTATCAATATTTACATCATCTCCAACAATAACGGTTTCCGGATTGGGAATGGAAACCCCCTTATCCATGAGTTTTTGAATTTTCAGACTCGACTTCATCATTCGTCAAAGACGCCCAATTTTAAGGGAATCCACCACATAATGCCGAACACCATTGTTTTGGTTATTGTTTTTTCAAGAGAAACGCCTGCCTTTTTTCCGATTGGAATTGAAAAAGCCATCTCAAGAGGATGACCGATACCCCACAGCAAGACTACAACCCACCACAAAAAATTCATTGAACTGCTGTCAATTGTAAAAAAAAGTCCGTAAATGAAGAAAAGCCAGCCAAAAACGGCAAAAGCCATATTCCCATACCAAAATGATTTGTTTTTCAACACAGTGAATTCCTCCTGAGAAAATATTTTTAAAATTATTTCTTTGTTTCAGTCTTTACAATACCTTCATAGTAATAAAACAGATTGATCATCTGATTACATTCTTTTCAATTCCAAATTCCATCTGAGCACGGATAGTATGCCGGTTAGGACGGTCAACTTTTCTTTCTGTTCCATTGTTTAATTTTATCAAAGGCATCGAGTGCGACACGGAACAAAATCTTTAAGTCTACGGGTTTAATAAAATAATCATCAAAACCCGCTCTTCTGCAATCACTGAATTCAAACTCAGAGGCATAACCGGTGACAGCAAAAAGTATTGACAGGGGATATTTTTCACGTATCACCTTGCACAGCTCCACTCCTGACATTTTGGGCAGTTTGAGGTCAAGAAACATAACCGGATAAGATTCTTTTTCCAAAATTGCCAGTGCCTCCTCCGCGGTTCTTGCTCGGCGAACCGTATAACCGGCCTTGCTAAATCCATTTTTAAAAACATCGACGACCATGTTATCGTCATCCACTATGAGTATGTTTCTGCTTATCATTCAACCCCCCTTTATAGTAAATTCAGGTTTGTTAATTTCATACAAAAAAAGGGTTAGACTGAACTTCATAAAAGTTTTTTATAACCGGCAAAGCGTTCCCGGACTTCAGCAAGAGAAGCTGCATCCGGATATTTACTTATTACAGCGCTGCATTTTTCGATTCTGTCTGTTAACGGCGGATGGGTTGAAAACCAGGATCCCTTTTTCTCAGATGTCCGTTCATTTTCTTTCAGCATTTGAAGCACCCGGATAAAACCTTCCGGGTTGTACCCGGTCTGATAAGCATATTCCATTCCGGATAGATCTGCCTCAAATTCCATATCCTTGTCAAGGCCTTTATCAAACAGCACTGTCTGGAGGCTTCCAATCATGTTTCGGTACTTTTTGCCATCGCTGCCCTTCATGTTCGCTGTTGAAATTTTGCCGACACCTTCAAAAAACTTTGCTCTCTTTATCGACTGAAGTGCATGCTTATGACCGACATGGGCTACTTCGTGAGCCAGGACGCAGGCAAGTTCGGATTCATTATTCATCGATTCGACCAATCTCGAACTTAAAAAAATTATTCCTCCCGGGCAGGCAAACGCATTATAAATCCGGCTTTTCACAACAACAAAGTAATATGGAATATCAGACCTCATAGAATTCCGCATAACTGCATTCCCAACAAGATTTACATATTTCTGCAACTCCCTGTTCTGTACAGGAAGACCGTACCTTTGGAACCCTTCAAGAGCAAGGCTTTCTCCTATCGCAAATTCCGACTTATAATCAAGATCGGTGGTGCTTGTTACGATACTGCCGAATCCTTCAAAGATCGATTTGGCTCGCTGCACGTCTTCTGATTTACCATCAGGATCAAGAATTTTAAAAAGATCCAAGGCATACGCGGGACAGGCCAGAAGTACCGAAAACGGCACGGCAAGTTTAATCAGCGCACGCCGTCTGTGGTCAATTTTATTTTCAGTAGAGTTGCTTTTTTTATATATCATGTCGTCTTACTCCTGATATTCTCCTATTTTTCCCTGCTTTAAAAAATTTTCGACTTCAGAAGGAGCTGTTTTTTCTGCAACAACCTTGTCAAGCTCTTTTCTGAATTTTTCAGGTGTGCCCTGCTGCTTCGCATATTCGGTTGCCTCGGGAGAAAGCCCTCTTATACTTCTTGATGAATCAGTATTGTCGGCCCGGATACTGCTACCTGTCAAGTCACCAAGCAAATTTCCGAAAGAACCGCCCTCTTCGGAGCCTTCTTTTTTTTCAACCGGATTTTTTGAAACCTTTCCTCGATATATCCAGCCCGTTTTCCCATCAGAGAGTGTTACCCGATACCATTTTTTCTCGTACTGAAGCACCGCAAGTTCTGTTCCGATGGTGAGTTTAGCGATCGTCGAGGATGAGGCTTTTTTGTTCGCTTTCAGTTTTGCACCTTCGGATGATACCCAGAGCTTTTCGGGAGAATTGTCCGAAGCAAAAAGAGCAGTTGAAAAAAAACAAAGCAGGAAAAATAAATAAAATATTTTTTTCATCGACTATCCTTCAAATCAATATATGGTTTTCAGAAGTATTGGCAGCACTATATATCAACAGAACAATAAATTCAAACAAAATGACCATTCAAATAGATTTAAAATTCAGAAGGTTAGGAACATGCATTCGCTATTCATAATCCCCTACCAGTGTGAAAGCGCCCCAGTAACCCGGATGAGG
>JAQYVL010000067.1 GCA_030145525.1 Desulfobacterales bacterium | reverse complement strand
CTTACCGCTTCTATTCTATATAGCCCAATGATCGTAAGTGATCGATCGTTTCTTTGTCTGGTCTTGCTGCAGGTGCGGATGGTCTGTAAACACTTCTCTTGTCCGCCAGTCGCCTGAGTTCAGATTTTAGAGGAGATTTGGATGACAGGTTATTACTCTGAAGCGGATCATTATTCATGTTGTAAATTTCTTCTCCATTCCTGTCTCTAATGTACCAGTCATCTCCATGGATTGTGACAATAGAGAGAGGTTCGCCCTGGGAAATATCCCGCACGGAGGACAAGGTAAAACGTCTTCCAGAATCCCACCAATATGAATATTCCATAGCATAGAATACTTTAGAGTGATCATCCTGTTTACCACACAAAACATCAGCAAATGAAACTCCGTCCAGTCCTGATGGTATGGAAATCCCGCAAAGGTCCAGTACCGTGGGCATGATGTCCACAATCGAAACCTGTGCATTGTTGATTCCAGGACGAATACCCGAGCCGGATATCATGAGAGGAATGTTAATCTGATCTTCATGGAGCCTGCCCCCATGATGGATACGGTTTCGATCCGAATCAAAACCTTCACCATGGTCCGACATAAATATAATTAAAGTGGAATCCCGCAGCCCTTTACGATCCAGTGCAGCCAGCAATCGAGCGAGACCTTCATCCATCCGGTACAATTCGGCCTGATAGAGGGACTTAAGCCTCTCCCAGTCAGCGGGCGGACAGGTTTTCTTGCCCATGATGCATGACAGATAATGTTCTTCATCTTTGTCAGGATATGAGGGAAGCCTGTTCACAGTCCATGGGTGGAGTCTGAAGTAGTCATGAACCACATAGGTATGCAGAAAAAGAAAAAAGCCGCTATCTCTCTTTTCACGCCCATTGATAAACGCGATTCCCCTGTCAAAGAGGGTCTGCCCGGCCACCTTATTACGTTTTCCATTGCGAGGTATCACAGGCCCTTTTATAGAGGCAGATGGACTGCTCCAGTCATCATATTGATCGAAACCTCTGGCGAATCCAAAGGCTCGTGAGACATAGAGACCGTCAGTAAATGCTGCCGTATAAAACCCGGACTTTTTCAAACTGGCGGTAAGGGTTGGAATATTCTTGGACAGTTTAAGGCGAGGATGGACAGCTCCGTGACGGTCCGGATAACGGCCTGTAAACAAAGAGCCGTGGGCTGGCAGCGTCCAGGAAGCAGAGGAATAAGCCCGCTTAAAAACCACTGACTGATTTGTTAAAGAATCAAGTGTTTCAAGGTATGGTGCCTTGGGATTGTATGCCTTAACAGCGGATTGATTTAACGTATCTATTGAGATTATGATAATATTTTCCGGCTTTTTTTGACAGGCAGTGATGCCGGAAAGGATTAAACCAATGGTCATTATCAGTTTCAAACTGCTGGTGACAGGAAACTGCTTTGTCTGGTATAATTGAGAAATACGGATGACAACCCGCTGAATTATTTTTTTATGAGTTCTGAAACTAATCGTTATTTGCCTCTTTACCGGATATATTTTCATCCTGTGTTATATCGCAAAGAATGCAAACCTTGTCAATAATTCGCATCACCACACCCTTTCAGCCTCTTGTTCCATATCGTATTCCCTGAGACATTCTTTAACAGGGATTCCTTTTTCAGGATCAAGGCTGATGAGGTTATAGAACTTTTTTTTCATCCCGTTGAAATTGATGTCGATTCCTTCGGGCTCTCCATCAACTGCTTTTGCCAGCATCCTCGGGGTCAAGTCATCATCAGCCGCCCTGCGACCATACAGATAGTTAATCATCCGCTTCAGATAGAAAACTCTTCTACCGGACCGCATCATTTCACGGATATCCCATTGATATCCTGCAACAGTATTGAACAGGCCAATCCACTGGGGCATGGAGATCTCCCGATCCGCAAACTCGCAATAGCAAGCGCTGTTTTCAATGCTTCCGAGTTCAATGGCGGTAACGGCCGCCTCCGGTTTGTTCTCATCAGTCATGGGTTCCAGATCGTATTCAAAATCAATCTCGGGATAGTATCGGGCGCCGGCCTCTATCGAAAGCATCGGGCTTGAAACATGGCATCCGCCTCTGGGGCTGACCGCGTAAGTAAGAGCCATTCCGTGCCCCCCGCCTCTCGGGTCATGCATCGGGGCTTCGAGGCCTTTTGAATGGGCCGTGTATCGGATCGAATCTTTGCCGATTTTTTTTGCCGCAGCAACACTCCCATCAGCGAGAAGGGCTCCAAGCTTTCCCTTTTTAGCCGCGATATCCGGCAGGAGAACATCAATAACGGTTTTCATATCGCCCCAGACAATCTCCACACCATCCGTATATTCAGCCGTTAGATCTCCTTTTTCAAAAGCTTCCATTGCCCATGCAATGGTTCCGCCGGCTGATATGGTGTCCAATCCCAAATCGTTGCACACGCGTCCGGCTTTGCATACAGCGGCCAGATCCATTGATCCCATCAGTGAACCAAAAGAGACAATGGTTTCATATTCCGGACCTGGACCTTCCGGGATTCGAAATGGCCCCTCCTTCACTTCCACAATCCGCTTACAGGCAATACTGCAGAAGGCACAGGATCCTCTTCTGGTAAGATATTTTTCGGCAAGGGTGCTTCCGGTCAAGGCTTCAGCCATCTCTTCCCAGTAGTTTGAAGTCCAGTTTTTAATGGGAACATCACCTCCATAGACACCGACTTCCAGCTTGGCGGAGGTGCCGAGCTCATGAAGTACTTCCGCTGTCATCGAATTGCGAATCCCTTCATTGATCTCCTTTCGAAGAATCTCATACTTCTCAGGATCGGCAAGATTCATTTTTCTCTGTTCGGCCTTTACTGTAATTGCCTTCAGATTCTTCGAACCCATTACTGCGCCATAACCGGCCCGCCCAAATGTGTGATGCCCCTCACCTATGATACATGAATACCGGACAAGGTTTTCCCCGGAAGGACCGATAACAAGTGTTCGGCAATCTTTACCGGATTCCGTTTTTAGAGCGTTGTTGGTATCTTCAATTCCCCTGCCCCAATAATTCGAAGCCTTAAGCAGCCGGATGGTCTCTCCGCGGATATCAATGATAACAGGTGATTTAGCTTTGCCGGTTATGGCAATACCGTCATATCCGGCATATCGAAGCTCAGGAGCAAAATATCCGCCGCAGGAGGAGTCCCCCCAGTTTCCGGTAAGAGGAGATCTTCCTGCAACACAGCTTCTGCTTGCCCCTGACAGCCTGAGGCCGGCAAAAGGCCCGTTCATAAAAAGAAGCATGGCCCCTTCTGACAATGGCTCAGCGCTGAAATCAGCCTTTTCCCAGAAGTATTTTGCCGCAAGACCGCTTCCACCGATATATTTTTTGTAGTACTCTTCGGGCAGGTCTGCTATTTTAATCTTTTCGGTGCTGAGATCAATCGTGATGATTTTCCCTGTATTGCCTTTCATGACTGACTCCTGGTGAGAACATTTTACTTGTTCAATTGATTGTTTTTAGTTTTGACCATCTCGTAAAAATCAGATGGCAAAGAAAAAAGTTCAAGTTCAAGGCGCCGCTGTATCCTGATGAATGAGTCGTACTTTACAGTACGTCGAATGACATCTGGATACAGCGCAACACAGAAATTGGACTTTTTACGAAGCCATCACTTTTTATGAACAATCAAATCTTCATAGCCCATCTCCCTTAGAACTTCCGGAAACCGTTTAAAGGTATGCTTGACAACAGGCAGCAGTTTCAGCATGGCTGTTATCTTTCCGCCCTGCTTTACTTTCCCTCTCGTTACCGCCGCGATCGGATTTTCAAAACCATGCCAGAATCGATGGGAGTGATCCGCGCTCTGTTTAGACCACACATCCTCTTGAATAGGAGTCGGCCCTAAATAAAAATTTCCGAACCACCCTTCTTTTTCAATCGGATTTCTAAAATCAATTGTTATTTCACAATCCGGATCGGTGTATATAAATTTAATAATGATGTTCGATTTTGCCATCTTCGGGCCGATCTTTGGGTCCTGAAGCACATTGGATAAAAAATATTCATATATCTCCAAAAGATGATCTGCATCACGATAATACTCGCTCATAACTCCCTCCATGAGATAAAATAGTTTTTATTTTAAGTCGACTATATATCAATTTTCAAACTCATGAACTGCGATTTCTGTTTTCCAATCGGCAGATCATTTTCTCTGGTCAAAACGCCTGCCGAAAACAATACTGGCCATGGTCACCTTCAGCATCTGAAGCGTTCCCCCGGCCACACCCCAGGCCCGGCTGTCCCGGAGCATCCGCTCGATGGGAAACTCCTTGCTGTATCCGTAACCTCCCAATATCTGCATAGCTTTGTCCGTGACTTCCCGCACCATCTCATTGGCAAAACATTTGCCCATGGAAGCTTCATAGATCGACGGGAGTCCTTGGCCCGCCCCGTTTGCAGCTCGATATACAAGCAGACGGGCAGCATCAATTTTCATGGCCATGTCCGCAATCATAAACTGAATATCCTGAAATTCGCAGATAGGACGGCCAAATGCTTTTCGCTCCAATGCATAAGCCCTGGCAAAGTCGAGAGCACCGCCGGCAATTCCGAGGCACATGGCGGCATTCCCGCATCGCTCGATATCAAAAGTCAGCATGAGGTTGCCGAAGTCACCCTGACGGATGACAATATTCTCCTCCGGAACAGCAACATCGTCAAAAAAAAGATCACATGAAGGCATCCCGCGAAGCCCCATGAATTCCTCCTGTTTCCCGAAACTGAAGCCGGGCGCTCCCTTTTCAACAATAACAGCACCTATGCCTTTATATCCTTTTACATCACCGAATCGGGTATAAACCATATAATGGCTGGCCATACCGCCGCCTGTGATAAATGATTTCCGGCCATTCAGAACATAGTGACCATCCTTTTCCTCAAGTGTTGTGGAAAGAGATGTCAGATCCGAACCCGCCTCCGGCTCTGTCATGCAAACCGATACGCTGAGTTCTCCTTTGCAGACACCGGGAATAATACTCTTTTTCTGCTCATCGGTGCCGAACATATCAATCACTCTGACCGGGCCGACATTGGATTCAAAAATGGGTGCGGCGATCATGGGACTGTGTTTGGCCAGTGTTTCAATAGCCAGAATGGCTGTGAGTGAAGGCTCGCCCTCCCCTCCGTACTCCGGGGAAAGGGACATGCCTAAAAGCCCCATATCCGCATACTTTTCCATTAAATAATGAGGGAATTCCCCTGTTCTGTCGATTTCTGCGGCAAGTTCAGTGAACTTTTCCCTTTTTCCCATATCCTGAAGAGACTGTATCAGCATGGTCTGTTCTTTACTCAAACTAAAGTCCATTTGTCCTCCTTGTATAATATCAATCCTTACATAGGGTTT
>JAQYVL010000066.1 GCA_030145525.1 Desulfobacterales bacterium | reverse complement strand
CGTTTCTGGGAATGAATTTTAAAAAGATCAATGAAGAAAGGCAGGCGCTGAATACCAAAGTCGATTCCATCAAGCAGGAGATTCAAACCACAGAAAAGAAACTGGCATCTCTTACCATATATCGAAAAAAAGAAAAGAAAGCGGTTGAGGTTCAGTTTAACTCCGAAAAAGACCAGCATATTAAAATTGAAGCCGGCTATCTCGTCCAAAACGCCGATTGGAAGCCGGTTTATAAAGTTGATGTGGCGCCGGATTTGAACACGGTAAATTTGACCATGTTTGCACAAATTCATCAAAAAACAGGAGAAGATTGGGAAAATATAAACCTGACAGTTTCAAACGCCATTCCCGTCAAAGGCGCAAGACTTCCTGAAATTACAACCTGGAGTTTGGACATTGCAAGACCTCAGCCAATTGCTGGTCGCGGCAAACATCTTGGTTATAGCCGGAAAGCAGGTGCTCCGGTTGATGCTTTTGAAATGAAAGAAGCAGAAGCCGACATTGGGGAAGCCGAGTTTGCCGGCGCCTTGAAAAAGGAAATGCCATTTTCATTTGAGTATAAGATGAGTCAAAATCTCAGTATTGAATCAAAGGATGAAGTTACTCTGCTGCCTGTTTTTACCAAGATTCTAACAGGAGAGTTTTTACATCTTGCTGTACCCAAAACATCTCCTTTTGCATTTTTGATATGCAAAACGACAGCTGACAGGGAAATTCTGGACGGTCCAATGAACGTCCATTTTGGCTCACATTTTATCGGAAAGATTTTTATGGAAGAGAAAAAAGCCGGTGAGACATTTGATATCAATATCGGTGTGGATCGGGCAGTGAAAATAAAATATGAAAAAGAAAAAGATAAGATTAAAGAAACTTTTTTCGGTTCGTTTGAAAGAAATAAAATTGTTCGGGAAATGGCATTTACGGTTGTTGCCGAAAATCTGAAGAGTGAACCGATAACCATCATTATTCTTGACAGTATTCCTGTTTCGCGGACGGATAAGATAAAAGTGGAAAACGTAAACATTCAACCGAAACCAAGTGAAAAAAATTATCAGGGCAGGGAGGGCGTCTTCCTATGGTCATTTGTCTTGAAACCAAAAGAGGTGAAGAAAATAAATATATCTTTTTCTGTAATTTACCCTAAAGATGAACCTGTTCTGGGATTATAAAGCGGATGAATGAAAAAACACTGTCGGTCAGTGTTATTATCCCCACATTTAATCGTGGATGGATATTGAGAGAAGCAATAGAATCAGTTCGGTCCCAGACATACAGAAATTTCGAGTTTATAATTGTTGATGATGGGTCAACGGATAATACTCGGGATATTCTTGAAGAGTTTAAGGAAGATATTGTTGTTATCAGACAGGCAAATAAAGGAGTAAGCGCGGCAAGGAATAAAGGGGTTGCTTCTTCGAGAGGAACTCTTATTACATTCCTGGATTCCGACGATCTGTGGAAACCTGAAAAACTTGCTGTTCAGGTGGCATTTTTTGTTTTAAATCCGGAAACACAGATATGTCAGACTGATGAAATATGGATCCGAAAAGGCAAAAGAGTCAATCCGAAAAAATGCCATCAGAAACCTTCGGGCATGATTTATGTCCCATCTCTTTCTCTATGTCTTGTCAGCCCATCAGCGGTGATGATGAAAAAAGATCTGTTCGAATCGGTGGGTGGATTTGACGAAAATTTACCTGCATGTGAGGATTATGATCTCTGGCTGCGGATCGGTTGCCGGTATCCTGTACCGCTGATAGAGCAAAAGCTTGTCATAAAGAGAGGAGGGCATGATGACCAGCTTTCCAGATCTCCTGGATTGGATAAATATAGAATCATAGCGCTTAAAAAAAACCTTGAAATCGGAAATCTTACATCATCGCAGTATCGGAAAACGGTAGACAAACTGAAAGAAAAGTGCAGGATTTACTCAGATGGATGTATTAAAAGAGGAAAAGAGGAAAAAGGAAATTATTTTAAGAATCTCGGGGAGCGTTTTTCATGAAATTCACGATTCGAGCGGTACCTTTATTGTAAATTCGATTCCATTTCCGGGAGAACTTTTACAATCAATCTGCCCTTTTAGTGTCTGATTCACCAGGTTATATACGATGTGCATTCCGAGGCCCACCCCCCCCCGGTTTCGTTTTGTTGTAAAAAAAGGGTCAAATATTTTTCCAAGATTTTTTTTATCTATCCCAACTCCATTGTCTTGATAGAAAAAAAGAAGGTAATTATTTGCAACGGAAATTTTTACGTCTACGATGCCCGTTTCAATCCCATCAAATCCATGTATAAGGGAATTCATAAAAAGATTTGTAATTATTTGAGAAAATGCTCCCGGAGAACTGATAATTTCAAAATTCTCCGGGCATTGTATATTAATTTTATGCCTGGTTCTTTTATATTTGGGATGAAGGCTGATAAGGGTTTCATCAAGACAGGTTTTTAAATTGAATAATCTTTTCTCATTCCCGGATTGGTCAACTGCTACCTGTTTAAAACTGTTCAGCAGTTCCGCTGCTCTGGTTAGATTGGAAAGAATTAATGAGGAGGCTTCCTCTATATTTTTTGTATATTTTTGTGTTTCTGAAAGATCTACCGGTTGGTCCGGGGATAAACTGGCAGAAAATTCTTTTATTATATCATTTAGATAGGATGCAGACATAACCCCAACACCCAGCGGAGTGCTGATTTCATGAGCAACTCCTGCAACGAGATTACCCAAAGCGGCAAGCTTTTTTGTTTGAAGCAGCTGCTCTGTCATCTGTTTACGCTCTGTAATATCTCGGCTGACGCCTAAAATCGCATGAGGTTTGCCATCAGAATCACGAAGAAATCGTACTGTTACTTCAACCCATTCTGATGAACCGTCTTTACGGAACTGCTTAATTTCAATCGTTTTCGACCGTTCGGCGGCTGAAAAACTGTCATTTTTTAATTCCTCGGCGAGAAGATTCATGCACAGTTCATAAGATGACGGGGCTAATGTTTCATGTAGAGGTATTTCCATGGCTTCTTCGGGAGTGTACCCGCGCTGTTTAATGACGGATGGAGATACATATATATATTTAAATGATTCTATATCCAATACCCATATGACATCTGATACGTTGTCCGCGAGGATCCTATATTTTTTTTCAGATTCTCGAAGTGTGGTTTCAATTTTTTTTCGATTTTCAATCTCCTGAGTGAGCAGCTTGTTTGCTTGTACGAGTTCATTTGTACGTTCCTTGACGCGTAACTCTAGTTCATAGCGAGACTTCCTGCGTTGATTTTCATTTTCCATTGTCAGCTTTTCCGGCATTCGAATGATCCATGTTTTAAGAAGTGTTGAACCGCTTGGAACTTTTAGAAGTTAAGGATGGATTCTTTTATTTGTACAGCATGAAACGAAATTTGTCAATTTGTGCTGTTTACTTTATTCTTTTAATTTCGTTAAGTTTTTTGTCAAGTTTCTTGGACGACACGGGAAAAGGAGTTTTGAGCTCCTGGGCAAATATGGAAACCTTGTATTCCTGAATCAACCAGAAAAAGTTTTCAATCTCTTTTCTTTTTTCTTCAGAATCTTCAGCAGAAAGTCCTGCAAGAAGCTCATTCAGGCTGGTGGTAAATTTTTCTATTTCGGTTGCTTTTTCCCGATCTTTTTCAAAATTGTTTATAGCTCTTTGAATTCTGAGTTCTATTGCTTTGAGGTATCTTGGCAGGGTGTCCAGCCTTTCCGAGTCATAAATCGTTACAAATGAGTCCGGCACCAGGTTTTCCAGTTCATCTGCCAGGGCATTGAAAAAACGGCTTAGTTTCTTTGAACGGTTAATGGCTGTATGGCGAAGCAGATCTGATCTGGTATTATGGAAAGCCGAAATAACGGTGGATACCTTTTCCGATAATTCTTTTCCTCGCAGTAAAAGGATCGGTGAAATTGATTCGATACAGGAAAAAAATTTTTTTTTGGTTCGAATGTTTTGCAAAAAAAGATCGTTTGTGATCTTACTGAACATCTGCTGCTGGATATGTTCAGTACTGCCAAAACAGGAAGCTGTTTTCAAGTCATTTTTAAAAACAGACAAATTTTTTTTAAGGAACTTAAGATCCTTAGAAAAATGGATCATAAAAAGAGCCTTGACACCTTCCTTATGTGATCTGACGGCCTTTGCCATATTTTGAAAAAGGCGGAGATTGATTGACATCCTTTTTTTTTCAAGGCCGGGGTAAAATACCCGGCTATTGCCAAATTTTCCGGTCAGTTTGATATTTTCCGACAAATCCGAAAAGCTCCATGATGTTATAGATTTTTTTTCCCATTTTTCCATTTCCGCCCGAAATTCTTCTAAATTCGATTCTGTTTTTACCTCTCTGCTTAAAATTTTTTTATCTCTACTACAGGCAATTGTTTTTCCATTTATGTCTGCTATCGCGATTCTCATTTTTAAATAATCCGGCAGCTCATTATCCGGCCATTCCGAAACAGGTATATCGATGTTAAATTTTTTAAAAATAAATTTACTTAGAGAAGTAAGCAGAGTGCCTTTTTTTTTTGGCATTTCTCTTATTATCGTATCAACAGTATCCGATACCGGCACCAGCTGTTTGCGATATTCCTTTGGAAGACCCTTTATAAGAAACGTTATTTTTTCCCTGTATAACCCTGGCACAAGCCAGTCAATTGAATCAGGGGGTACTGCTGACGAAATTGTTGCAGGAACCCTGACGGTAATACCATCATTTTTATGTCCCGGATTGAATACGTACCGGCATTCATGATTTTGGTCTCCCAGGGTTATTTTTTCAGGGAACAGCGAAAGCTCGGACTCCTCTGGAAAATATTCATAGAGGTTTTCCTTATTCATCTTGAGAAATTGATCTCCGCCCTTTTGTTTAATAAAGTTCTTAAGTGACTTGATATCATAAATATTTGGAAGCCGCTTTTTATAAAATGAACAGAGATCTGTTTCGTCTACCAGTATATTCCTTCTTCTCAGGCGCGATTCGAGGTTTTTTATTTCCTCAACTTCATTTCTGTTGTGTATCATGAAAGGAAAGGGGCTCTTTATATCATTACCGACGAGTGCATCTCTTATAAATATTTCCGACGCCTCTTCCGGGTTGATCTTCCCATAGGATACCTTTCGCTTGGGAATAATTATCAGACCAAAAAGGCTGACCTGCTCTATCGCGACAACTTCATCGCGGTTTCGTTCCCAGTGTGGATGAAGGTATGTGCTGCGACAAAAAGATTTTCCAGCTTCTTCCAGCCATTCGCTGTCAATGGCCGCGACGGTTCTGGCGAAAAGCCTTGAAGTTTCAATGATCTCTGCGGAAACAATCCATGTTTTTGAATTGTTAAATAATGAAGAGCCCGGAAACAGCATTACTTCTCTGTCCTTGGTGGCTTTGTAAATATTTTTTTCCTTTTTTACGGCAATATTCGAAAGGAATCCACGAATAATGGAATTGTGGATAACCGTATACAAAGGCGTGAATGACTCCTTTCCATGGTGTGTTGTTCGTTTTTTTAATTTCTTTTTTTGTGTCAGTCCTGTTTCTTTAATGATTTCGGAAATTTGTCTATGGATGCCCTGCCATTCTTTAATTCTTCGGAAAGAAAGAAAATGTTTTTTGCAGAATTTTTTTAATTTTCCGGCAGTATTCTTATTCTTTAAGACGCGATGGCATTCGGTCCATATATTTAATAATGTGATAAAATCTGAAAGCGGGTCTGAAAAACAGGCCTGAGCAAGATCAGCTTCTTTTGGTTTGTCAGAAGGCCTTTCTCTTGGATCTTGTATGCTTAGGGCTGAGGCAATTACGGAAACTTCCGCAAGACAACCCTGATTTTGTGCTTCGATAAGTATCGCTGAAAGACGAGGATCGAGTGGTATTTTCGCCATCATCCTGCCTTTTTTGCTTAGATAATATTTTTGTGACTTTTTGCTTCTTTTTACAGTAAGCGCATCCAGCTCCCAGAGGAGGTTGTAGCCATCCTTTATACTGTTCTCAGCAGGCCTGTCGATCAGCGGAAATTTCGATATCTCATCAAGATCCAATGAAATCATTCTCAGTATGACATCGGCAAGGCTTGCTCTTCTAATCTCTGGGAGGGTATAAAGGGGACGGGACTCATAATCCTCTTTAGAAAACAGGCGGATACAAATTCCATTTTCAACACGTCCGCATCGTCCTTTTCTCTGGTCTGCGCTACTTTTGGATATAGGAACAATCGGGAGGGATGTTATCCTTGAACGCGGTGAATAAGTGGAAATGCGTGCAAGGCCGGTATCAACAACATATCGGATACCCGGTATTGTAATCGATGTTTCCGCAATATTTGTTGATACAATTATTTTTCGGCCGGGAGTTTTTCTGAAAATTTTTGTCTGTTCTTCCGCGGAAAGCCTTGCGAAAAGAGGGAAGACCGTAACACCCTTATAGTGTCTCCCATTTATCAGGTCACATGTTTCACGGATATCCTGCTCGGTCGGCATGAAAACAAGGACATCTCCGGAGGTGCTTTCATGGTTAATCCGGTCAACTGTTTTTGCTGCCTGTTCCGTATACGCACCCTCTTCTTTCAGCGTGTTATCGGAGTTTTCAGGGAGATATTTGACTTCAACCGGATATAATCTTCCGGACACTTCAAGAATCGGAGCATTATGCAATGCTTTTGAAAATTTATCGGTATCAATGGTTGCGGAGGTAACGATTACCCTCAGATCTTTTCTTTTTTCCAGAAGAGATTTCAGAATTCCGAGTATGAAATCGATATTAAGACTTCTTTCATGTGCTTCGTCGACGATGATTGTATCATATTCATTCAGGAATCGATCTCTTTGGGTCTCTGCCAGCAGAATGCCGTCGGTCATAATTTTTATATGCGAATTCCTGCTTCCCTGATCTCTGAATCGGATTTTAAATCCCACGGTTTTTCCAATTTTTTCGCCAAGCTCTTCTGAGATTCTTCTGGAAACCGAAATCGCAGCGATTCTTCTTGGCTGGGTGCAGCCAATTTTTCCAAAAATTCCCCTCCCGGCTTCCAGACAGAATTTAGGGATCTGTGTTGTTTTCCCCGAGCCGGTTTCACCGGATATGATTAAAATCTGATGCTGTTTAATTGATCGAATGATTTCATCTTTGTATTTTGTAATTGGAAGGGAAGGGTCATATGAAATATTCGGTATTCTGCGCCTCCGGGTATCAGCAATCCTTACGGAACGTTCGATGATTGATTTCAGTTCCGAGATCTGTTTCTGAATTTCTTCTTCACTCATTTGATCTGCTTTTGAGCGAATACGGCTGATTTTGCGAATAATTCCGGGTCGGTCCGAACAGAGCGTTTTCGGAATATGTGATGTAAGTATTTTAAGCTGTTTATCCGGGATTGACAATTATTGTTCCAATAGAGGGAATAGTAAAACGATTCTTTTCTCTTTTAAAAAGCGTAAAAGAGGATTGACAGTGGAAATTTTTTTTTAATGAAAAGAGCAGTCAACACGGTCCGGTGCAAAATCCACGACTTCAAGACTATTCTTACCGAGACTTCTTCCGTCCAGTTTTTCGGCAAGTTCCTCGCTGGTTCCTTTATACCGCAGGTCTATCGCCAATAAGCCGCCGGCTTTATTCCAGCCTTCCTTTTTGTTTGATACAACCGACTCGATTGATTGGATTTCCATAGTAATCTGTTTATAATGCTTAAACGTTTTTACGCCGGTTATATGCAGTTTAAGCGGTGCTCCGTTATTTAGATAGTCCTGAAAAGAGTTTGTGATGGCATCTATAAGATATTCATCTGCTGCTTTTTGAACAGAGTTTTTAAGCGAAATGGTCGCTCCGGTAAGAGGGCTGATGTGAGCAGCCACACCGTTTTTAACGACAGAACCCAAAAGCAGTCCGCTTTGGCTCTGTATCACCTTTAGCTGCAGACTGGTCTGGATTGATTTCAAGCCTGTTCCGGCAAATGCTTCACCAACATCCTGGACAACTGCTTTGCCGATGATTACATATTGGGCTCCGAATGATAACCCCAGGCTGGATGCTGCGGATATATTGCCTGCCAGAGCTTGCCTTGCCTTGTTCTGCTCTTGGACCTTTTCTACTTGAGATTTATCCACCAGCTCGAATCCTCTGGCTGCAAGGAGTGAATTGATTTCTGTTTCGGCAATTCTCATTCCGGGTTTTTTCATGTCAATGTAATCTTCTTCAACAAGAACCATGAGTTTCGGACGCTCCATGCTTTCGAGGAGAATTTTCATGGCAATGAGGTCATCCTTGATTTTATCCAGCGATACGGTTGCCTTGATTTTGACAGTATATTTTTTGTCTTTTTTTTCTTCCTCCAAAACCGTATAGCTGGTGATATATCCTTTACTTCTCGCAAGGATTTTGTCTTTTTGAAGGACGTAATTAGCAGTTTCGGTCTCGGAATGAATAAAAACACCAACCCCCTGTTCAACCGCTGCCCGCTGAGCCTGTCTGATCGCATCTTTTTTTGAGCTAAAACTGGTGCCCTCTGTTTCTACAACTTTTTGGGTTGAATATGCCGTTCCGGCAGCAAAAATTATAATAGCCAATCCTGACAGCAGTAGAATCGTTTTTTTCATTATTTTTAATCCTCCAAGGTCCATCATAAACTGAATATACTATAAATCAGGATTGATTTGCCTGTATTTTTTGGAAATATGACATAAAAATATGCTGGTTGATATCGTCCCTCTCGAGTGCTTTAATTTAGTCTGAGATTCATCTCATGTCAAGGTAAAACCTTTCAAAGAAAATGATAAACCCAATGATAAACGCGGGTTGTGTGTCTATGTTTTCTTTGCATTTTGCGAAAAATTAAGTTACAAATTAAAAGCCAAAGAAGGTAAGAGATATCGCACAAAAGGAGGCGGACATGAAGAGCTATAGAAAAGAGCTTTGGTTTGAAATTCCAACGAGGCGAGCTTTTATTAATATTACACCAGATGTTGAAGAATGCCTGAAAGAGAGTGGAATCAAGGAGGGCTTAATACTCGTAAATGCTATGCATATAACAGCATCTGTCTTTATCAATGACGATGAGTCCGGTTTGCATCACGACTATGATAAGTGGCTTGAAAAGCTTGCACCCCATGAACCTGTGTCACAGTATAGGCATAATGTTGGAGAAGATAATGCAGATGCTCATATGAAACGTCAGATTATGGGGCGAGAGGTGGTTGTTGCCGTTACGGATGGAAGTCTTGACTTTGGCACATGGGAACAAATTTTTTACGGCGAGTTTGATGGCAGAAGGCGTAAGAGGGTGCTTGTCAAAGTAATTGGGGCGTGAGACGTAACTGCTTGAATAAAAAATATGGCTGAGTTATAAAGAGGGCATTCTACCGATGATATAATCTTTTGTTGAGAATTTGTTTCAGGGTAATTTCAGTTCATTTGAAATCTTGCCTGATAATTCTAAATTCAATCCGGAGGATACATTAATGAAAGAAAATAAAAATGATGCTGCATCCGGGAACACCATCAACGGAGAACAAAAAAAGTCTGTGGTTAAAAAAAAGGACAAAAGAAACGTAGCAGGCGGAAAAAGGACGCTTGCGCTGATCACTCTGTCATCCGGTGTCGCACAGGATTTTAACGAAATATTTGCAACCATTATGGGATATGTTGAGATGGCCCTGCTGGACAGCCCGAAAAAATCTTCAATTCATAAAAATTTGAAACATGCAATGCATGCGATTGAGAGGGGAAACGATCTGGTTGCAGACCTTCAAACCTTTAGCAGGCAGAGGGAGCAGGAGCGTAAAAAGCTGCAAATTTCAGTTTTTATAAAAGATACACTGATCCGTTTTAAAAAATCATTGCCGGCTCTAATCAAGATGGAGGAGGAGATCGCAACGGATACCGAGTGTGTCAATGCCAATCCAGCCCAGATTCAACAGATCATAATAAATCTTTGTACCAATGCCTGCAATGCAATGCTTGAGAATGGCGGAACTTTAAAAGTCACCCTTACATCTGTCAGAAGTGATGATGAAAAGGATTGGCATCATGATGGCAGCAGGAAAGGCTTATTTATAAAATTAATGGTATCAGATACCGGGAAGGGTATTGCCAGTGAGATAAGGGAAAGAATTTTTGATCCGTACTTCACAGCTACCCATACCGAACCGGGATACGGAATGGGCCTTGCGATTGTTCAAAGCATTGTAAATGCGCTTGATGGAGATATTGTTGTAAAAAGTAAAGCCGATAAGGGGACGGTTTTTGCCGTATATCTGCCTGTGGATAACGGCGATGCTGCCTGAAAAAAATGAATGATATGAATTTTTCAAAATCGGATACTTCTTTTACATTTTTTTTTCTGTCCATTCTGAGCGCTTTCTTTCTATTGTTTGAAGGATGTGTCGGAAGGGAAGTGGCACCAAAAGATCCGGACAACCTTTGTAAAATATTTTTTGAAAACAGGCAATGGTATCTGGATGCGGATAAGGCATCCAGAAAATGGGGAATACCAATACCCGTTTTAATGGCAATCATGTATCAGGAATCAAAGTACGAGGCAGATGCCCGCCCCCCTCGTACCACCTGCCTTTTTATCTTTCCTGGCGGCAGACCTTCAAGCGCATACGGTTTTTCACAAGCCATTGACGGCACATGGAAGAAGTACATACGAGAAACAGATAACCGGGGCGCAGATCGTGACGATTTTGGTGACGCAATTGATTTTATAGGGTGGTACTGCTACAGAAGCCATAAAAGATGTAAAATATCCGTCAAGGATACCTATAGCCTTTATCTTGCCTATCATGAAGGGCAAGGCGGTTTTTTGAAGAAGACATACAGAAACAAAAAATATTTAAAAAAGATCGCGCTTCGAGTAAAAAATAAAGCCGGAATTTATGCATCTCAACTCACGGCATGCAGGAAAAAATTAAAAGATGCAGGAGGATGCTGTTTATGGCCGGTTTGAATTTTTTTTATTTTTTTATTGACTTGAAAGGCGGCATGAATTAAAAGATAAACAGTAAACAGGAATCACAAATCAGTAGCACTCAGTTACAGCAGAACACTCCGCGAATACGACACAACTTGCCTCAGGCACTTCATCAGACGACTTACTCAGTTGGGATAAACTCTATCTTACGTTTAATTTAATTTATTTACCCGATGATACTTTTTTTGGGAGTATGATCAATATACTCCCGGCGGCAATTCAAGCATAAGGAGGTATGAAATGAGTGTATTGGCAAATCGTAATTACGCCCGCAGCTATTATCAGACGAGCATGATGTATTCCGTGAATAAAGAAGGGGAGTATGATTCAGCGCTTATGGTTAATTACTGTGTGGCTGGTATCTGTTTTGAAGCAGATAAAGCGCTGAATCCCGGCTTTGATATTTGTATCAAGCTAATTAACAATACACCTGATACTGATTACAGCCCGGAAGCTCATAAAATTTTTAGTGGGAAAGTTAAATGGTGTAAAGAGATAAATGATACTTCTTGCTATGGAATTGGAGTTCAGTTCTGTAAAACAATGAATCAAAAGCCTTGCTGATTCTTTTTTGGCCTAAGATGATACGGTTCAGAAAAATCAATAATCGGCTGCTTTTTTTGTCAAATCCTTAACTCTATCCAGGGATTTTTCTGCCTCTTCGGCTGCTTTCTCTGCTTTCTCGATAACTTCTTTTTTATTCAGACCATCAACAGATTCTGTCTTCATATCTTTTATTACCAGTATCCCGACGATCAGCATTGCAATCAGTGTGATGATGATAAAGGCGCCGCGCATTTATCTTCTCCTTTTCAGGGTGTTTGAAAATCCATACCGTAATCTGTGTCTATCGTATTTTATCTTGGACAAAGTAGAGCATTTTGTACGGCCTCGTGTATGGAGCTATTAATCTTTTGGGTGACACTCAATGCAACCCGTAGGTAGCGATTTGGGTAAATCCGTTTTCGTTTCACTGGTTGACATTGTATGTTCTGTCATTTGAATTTTCAGCGCTCTGTGGCAGTCTCTGCACTGATTATGATAGGCATATTTATAATATTTTATCGCGTCAGCTGTATACACGCCATTTTTTAGCGGTTTTGGGGGTATCGTAACCTGATCATGGCAGCCTGAGGTTATGCATGTCTGCATTTTAGCAGCTCCATCCCATTTGTGATGACATTTTGTGCAGTTGTAACTAAAATGCTTTGAATGTGGGAAGTCAACTGAAGCCCTTAACTGGTTGACGGATTCAGGGGGTACGATTTTAAAATTCCCCATTGGAATACAAAGTGCACCATCTGATCCCTCATATTTCACTATATTATTCTCTTGCCCGGCATTGGCAAAAGGGTCGCTGAATATAACAGTTGCAAGCAGGCATAAAATCACAATACCGTTTCTACGCATTCCATTTTCCTCCATTCCATTCCCCTCCATAGATGAGTAAAAATAAAATCTTTACCTGTTATTTTTAAAATTTTCAACCATTGTTTTCAAATTGTTAGAAATTGCATCTATTGACATAAATGGGGCGGAATTAATAATATTGACTGGAATCGAAATTATTGTATGTACAATTGGCGTATCGTCAGGCATCGAAACAGAACACAAAATTGTGACAGCCAGCTTCAAGTAAGGTTTAGTTTTTCATTTCTCCCGGAAGGATATCTGTGAACTGGTACTCCTCCACCGGAAAACCGATAGATGCCTCAAACCTGTTCTCTCCCCATTGTTCAATGGTCAGAAACTTTTTGCCGTCGTCATTCTCGTAATCCCAGGAAATCAGTTCCTGCCCTGACCCTGATTTATTTTTGAAAAAATGGCCTCCTCCTGATTCTTCTATATAATACATCACACCTTTAAAAGTGATTTGATCAGGAGGGTCACCGTTTTCAATTATCATTTCCTTGATTCCGGGTTCCAGTTCTGTAAAATTAATTTTTTTACTGACACTCCAGAAGTCTTCATCGTCTGATTCAAATTCAAGGTAGATGGTATCGTCACTCGTTTTAAGCTGCCATTCGTGGCTTATCTTCCTGTCCCCCCAGTCGTAGTAGCTGCAGGAAACAACCTCCCATGTTTTCAAATCCCAATCAACAAGATAGCCCGACTTGAGTTCTGAAAGGGAGATGTCAGTGAGAGGGGCAGGTTCTTTTTCTGATTTTTTTTTGAAAAAATCTTTCCAGCCCATGTTTTCTCCTAACCTTTAAAATCAGCTATACAGGAATTTCTTTTACTCTAATCCCATCTTCTGTTTCAGTTCCAGAAGACCAGCTGAGGCAGATATTGATTTGCTGTCGGACAAAGCCGCATTTATTTCATCGTCCACGCTTTTATCTGCATTTGCCATATCGCCGTAAGCAATTGCCAGAGACTCTTCCTCGTCGACTTTTGCTTTCATTTTTTCAAGCATGGAAATGGTTCCGGAAGAATCCACCTTCGCAATCTGCTGATTGATTTTTTTTGTTGATGCAGCAGTTTTTGCTCTGGCTTTCAGCGTGACAAGGTCGTTATCAAATGTCGTAATGGTTGATTTGGTCTTATTTACATTTGCCTGAAGGGTTGCGGCCATCTTTTCATGGCGCTCAGCTTCCTGAGAAAGCCTGACCGCTTCACCTGCCTGGGTTTCTTTTTTTGAAAGGGCTTCCGTTGCCAGACGCTCCGCATCAGCCTGATCCATCTCCCCCTGCTGCGTTTTCTGCAGGAGAAGCATTGCTTTTCGTTCATAATCCGCTGCAAGCTTTTTCTTATTTTCCGCCTCCTTGCGAGTTCGAATCGCAATTCCTTTGACCTCGGCAAGGCTTTTCATTGCCTCATGCAGGTCTTTTTTCAGATCTCTTATTCCCTGTTCTGTTATTTTTATGGGATCTTCCATTTTATCGACAATTGTATGAGCATGAGACTGTCCTACTTTGAATAGTCTTTTGAATATTGACATAAAGATTTCCTCCCTGTTTGTGTGAAGATGATAGGTTATGAGACAAAATCAAGAAGTTCCGCTCCATTTTCGGAAAGAGCGAGGCTCAGAGCATGGATAGAGCCTTCGAGTTCATTTCGATCCAAATTTTCAAGTTGGAGCGTATCGCGAAACAGGATTATCTTTTCATCTTCATCGATGACAAATGCACCGTGAACCAGATTACGGTTCATCTGCAGAAGCCGTTTATATAGATCCTTTGAATTCTCAGGAATCCGCATGATAACCTGCTCTAAAACAACAATTGGCTCTTCGCAGTCAATAATAAGATTTTTGATTCCGTTTTCTTCATCTTCCACCACAACGAGCTCTTCGGCAGCATCTTCATCGATTATGGCGATATCCATCTCCTGAAGATACTGTTTGATAAATTCAAATTTACTCTGCATAGAATACCTCCCAAATTTTATATGATTGGCTGGTGCTTTCTCCGGAAAATTTACGGTCAATCCCTATTGCGGCGATAATTCAGCGGCAATCCTTTTTTTTAGTCAAGTTTTTGTTTTGGTCTTTTAAAATAAGATGTAAGTTTATTTTGTAAAGCCCAAAAATGAATAATGAAACTGAAATATTGTGTTGGCATCCCAAAAAGGTTATTTCATCTGGGTATTTATAAAACCGTATTTTCAGAATATCAAACACTATTTGAAATGATGGATAAGAATAGAAAAATAAAAGAATATATAGAGTCCCTGGTTGCCTCAAAAAGCATGAAACATCAGGTTGCTTTTCACAAGTTTCTGCCGGGAAGATCCGGGCATTGGAAATTCACGGAAAGGTCATTGCCCCGAAAGCTGATCAAAATGCTGCAAGCCAGAGGGATAGAAAGGCTTTACTCCCATCAGGCTGAGGCTATTGATAATATTCGCTCTTGTTCTCATACGGTTGTTGCGACGCCCACTGCAAGCGGTAAAACATTTATTTACAATCTTCCTGTTATTGAAAGAATTTGTAACAATCAAAATGCAAGAGCGCTTTATATTTTTCCATTAAAGGCACTTGCTCAGGATCAGCTAAAAAATTTCAGGGAGATTGCCGCATATTTTGAGGAAAAAAGACCGACTGCTGCAATTTATGATGGAGATACATCTTCCTGGAATCGAAAAAAAATCAGGCTCTCGCCCCCCAATGTCCTGTTTTCCAATCCAGAAATGGTACATCTTGCCATTTTACCACATCATGAAAAATGGGGGGAATTTCTGTCCGGACTTCAGATAATTGTTATTGATGAAGTCCACACATATCGAGGCATAATGGGTTCACACATGGCGCAGGTATTCAGACGCCTTATAAGAGTATGCAGCCATTACGGTTCAAAGCCAACCTTTGTATTCAGTTCGGCAACCATCGCCAATCCTTCAGAACTTGCCGGTCAGCTCACCGGCTTACAGGTCGATGTAGTCGAAAATAACGGCGCGCCGCAGGGAAATCGGCATGTTGTTCTGTTAAACCCGGACACCGGGCCGGCTCAAGCCGCGATACTTCTTCTGAAAGCAGCTTTGCATAGAGGGCTTCGAACAATCGTATACACCCAATCCCGCAAACTCACAGAGTTGATCGCGATTTGGGCAGGAAGCCGCTCAGGACGATTCAGAGATAAAATCAGTGCATATCGTGCGGGATTTCTTCCTGAAGAGCGGCGTGAAATTGAAGCAAGGCTTTCCAGCGGAGAGCTTTTGGCTGTTATCTCCACCAGTGCCTTAGAGCTTGGTATCGATATCGGTGATCTGGATCTCTGCATTCTTGTCGGATATCCCGGTTCTATCATGGCCACCTGGCAGAGAGGGGGAAGGGTGGGGCGTTCCGGTCAGGAATCAGCCCTTGTTCTGATCGCGGGTGAAGATGCTTTGGATCAATATTTTATAAGGAATCCCCGGGAATTCATGAACAAGGAGCCTGAAGCTGCTGTAATTAATCCATACAATTTAGAGATTCTGAAAAAACATCTGACATGTGCTGCTTCAGAAAGCCCTTTAAAAATCGATGAACCTTTCATGCAGGATAAATCTGTGAAAAAAGCGATCCAGTCGCTTGAATTGCAGGGCGATCTTTTACGAAGCGGCGATGGTAAAATGTTTTTTTCCCGCCTTAAAATGCCCCATAGACATGTGGCTTTAAGGGGAACCGGCAGTCGCTTCACTATAGAATGCAGTGAAACCGGAGAAAACAAAGGGGAAATAGACGGTTTTAGAGCCTTTAGAGAAACCCATCCGGGAGCAATATATCTGCACAGAGGTGAGACCTTTTTGGTGAAGCATCTGAATTTTTCTGAAATGACGGTTAAGGTGTCGCCCGTTAATCCAAATTATTACACGAGAGTGAGGGGAAATAAAAATACCGAGATCATCGAAATTTTTGGAGAGAAATCAATCTGGGGTACAAGGATTTTTCAGGGACGCCTCAAAGTAACGGATCAGGTAACGGGGTACGAAAAATGGCTAATTCATTCCCGTAAAAGATTGAATGTGATCCCTATAGAACTGCCTCCTCAGGTTTTTGAAACAGAAGGCTTTTGGGTTACGATTCCGGACCGGATTCAGGAAGACGTGATATCGAAATATCTTCATTTCATGGGGGGGATTCATGCGATCGAACACGCGATGATCGGTGTGGTTCCCTTTTTCGTCATGGCTGACCGGAATGATCTGGGCGGCATATCAATCCCGCTTCACCCCCAGATAAATCATGCTGCTGTATTTATTTATGACGGTATTCCGGGTGGGGCCGGGTTGAGCATGCTGGCATATCAGCGGGCAGAAGACCTGTTTGAGCGCACATTGGAAATTATAAAAAAATGTCCATGTGATTCCGGATGTCCTTCCTGTGTCCATTCTCCAAAATGCGGATCGGGTAATCGGCCTATTGATAAGGCTTCTGCATATTACATACTAAATCGGCTTCGGTCCGACAGATCAACCGTAACAGAGGAGAATCGTTCTCATATCAAGATGAAAAAGAAACGTGTTGTTCCTGTTCAGAAACAAAAAAAAAGAATCCGTTTCGGTGTTCTTGATATTGAAACAAAACGTTCAGCTCTGGAAGTTGGCGGGTGGCATAAAGCGGATAAAATGGGAATCAGCTGTGCGGTTCTCTATGACTCGGAAAGCGATGACTACTTTGAGTTCATGGATGACCGGATTCCGAATCTGATTCAGCATTTATGTGAGTTGGATATGGTAATCGGATTCAATATCAAGCGCTTTGATTATCTTGTGCTAAGCGGATATTCTGACTTTGATTTCAGCAAACTGAACACACTGGATATCCTTGAAAAGATACATGAGCGTCTGGGATACCGGTTGTCGCTTAATCATCTGACAAATGCGACCCTCGGCACACAAAAAAGTGCAGATGGGCTGCAGGCTCTTGAATGGTGGAAAAAAGGAGAGATACGGAAAATTGTGGATTATTGCAAAATGGATGTCAAAATCACCCGGGATCTGTTTTTATTCGGAATGGAAAAGGGCTATTTGTTGTTCAAAAACAAGGCGGGACACACCGTACGGGTTCCGGTGGAATGGCAGTAAATGCAGCGCGAGACCACTTGATCGCTGAGAGAACGCATAGGTCTGAAAACTATTATAAAACCAGTATGGTTGAAATCTAAGTTTCCTGTTTTTCCGGCATCCTTTCAATTCTGTTTCTTCCCATTCTTTTGGATTCGTACAGGGCATCATCCGCAAGTTTCAGAAGGGCTTCGGCAGAATCAACATCGCTGTTTATCTCTGAAACGCCCTGACTCATGGTTATTCTCAACCGTTTGTCTTTAAATTGAAAAATTTCGGTTTCAACACCGATTCGCAGGAATTCCGCAAGAGCCATGGCGGAATCAATAGTCGTTTCAGGAAGGAGGCAGCAAAACTCTTCGCCGCCGTAGCGAGATACAATATCTATTGTTCTGATTCTTTCATCAATGAGGGTTGCCAGCTTTTTTAGAATAAAGTCGCCGGCCTGATGACCATGGGAGTCATTAATTTTTTTAAAATGGTCGATATCAATCATGATCAGGCTGAGAGGCCTGTCATAACGGACATGCCTGTCGAACTCCTCTGTCAGTTTTGTTTCAAAGTATCTTCGATTAAATATGCCCGTTAAGCCGTCCTTGGTGTTCGTGGTGATTAATTTTTTTTCATATGCAGCGATATCCGTGACATCCTGAACCGTCATATAAATATAATTTACTTTATTGTTTTTATCGCGCAACGGACCGACGGTGCAGCTTTGCTGCATGTATTCGAAGTCGGATCCCAACGTATTGTATGCTTTAAACGGAAAACAATATTTATGAAGTTTTTGAGAAAAAAAAGCAAAGTTCCCGAATGCAAAAACAGATTTACAATTACGCAAAAACCAGGAAGTATTCAAATCAGGGAAAAAATCAAAAAGCGGTTTTCCGATAACCTCTTCCGGATGGATTTTACTGTGTGTCGTCATCCAGCGGTTCCATTTAAAGACGTTTAGATCCCGATCAAGAATGACGATACCCACATCCAGCATATCAAAAATTTGGGAAAAAATCATTCGTAAGAATCCATAAAATCATTGAGGGCTTTTCGCAACCAGCCGATTGACTCGTGATTTGTCAGAATTAAGAGGAAACCGTTGATATTCTTTTCCTTAAAGGTGAAAATTGTTTTCATTACGATGGCTGACTGCTGGGGATCAAAATGTTCTATGAGGTGATTGAATTCATTTTTTTCATTTTGAATCACCTGAGGCGGTGAGTAGGTAACAAAGGTGTTCAGCAGTTCCGAAACCTTTCCAACACAGGCGCCGATCAATATGTTTCCGATTTCGAGTAATCCGCTCTTTTCAAGGGTGGCTGATGCATCGCCATTATAATCTTTAACTTCTTTATTGTCGAGAAATGCGAGTATATCTTTTCCACTGCCGCTCGGGAAAACCAGTAAGCCGGAACCTTTAAAATTTCCCCAGAATTTTTGTTCAACAATGCTGCTTTCAACGTCCTCATTTATTGTTTTCCTGAGATATTCAGGCAGTGCACCGATAGCAATGGCCTTAATATTCGGCACACTCAGCATTACGTATATATCAATAACTTCAGCAAGATCAGCCGTTGCATTACCAAAGGCAATATTCATAATTTCCTGAAGTATATCCTTCTCTTCTTCAGAAAAATCAGCATTGGCCTCTTGACTCATTATTATTTCTCCTGAAGTGTATTTATTTTTAACTCTACCTTGGCAATGGCTTCTTGAATGGATGATGCTTTTGCAGGTTTTTTAAGAAGGGTAAAGGCGCCAAGCTCCATAACGCTGGCAATGGATTTTGGTTGAATATCCGCAGTTGTTACAATGATAACGGCATTTTTATCAATTTCTTTAATTTTGGCCGTAGCCTTGTAGCCGTCCATAACGGGCATTGTAAGATCCATAAACACGATATCGGGGTTAAGCTCTTTATATTTTTCAATACCGTCCTGCCCATTGGAAGCTTCAAAAATTTCATACCCCTTATCTTTTGGAATACAGGTTTTGAGCATTCTTCGTGCAACAGGCGAATCATCTACGATTAGAATTTTATTGATCATAATGAAACCTACCTTTTTGATTAATTTGGTGTTAATCTGTTTGTGATTGGAAAAAGGCTTTGTCCTCAGTGCTTCTTTGTAAATCCCCAATGTAAAATTTTTTTGAATTCGGTTTGTCAAACATAGGCCGTCACTTATTATTTTGAATAAAACTGGTACAAATTAAGAGATTTAAATTCAAGTGTCAAGTTTAATAATTTGGTTTTCGGAATGTTAATTAAAAATTCATTCCACATTGTTTGCAATCTGCCCTGAATTTATCCGATTGTCTGTTTCAAGATCTGATTCAACAGTATCGGCAAAATGCAGTTTTTGCATTCATGTTTTGCATGGTAAACGGTTCCCCCGGGTGAGTTGACATCTTCTCAATCATTATTTATAATTATTCTGCGATACAATGATACCTTGATTTATAAGACCGGAACCTCTCGTATTCCTAATATTTCGATATGATGGCTTCGTAAAAAGCCGGGTGTGTCAACTTTAAGTAAGGATAAAAATTGACGATCGATATTTCAGATATAAATTACTCATCACTCGACAGGCCGGAAGTGCTTGCTTCTCTTTTTCATCCAAGGCCTGAGAGTGAAAATTTTTCCACAACGGGTGATCGAAACGATGTTATGATTCCGGTTGAAGATAACATTAAAATTGGAGCCGCATTTCATGCAGCCGGAAAGTCTTCCCCAACTATTCTCTTCTTTCATGGTAACGGAGAAATCGTATCAGATTATGATGATATTGGAATGTTGTATAATAAAATGGATATCAATTTTTTCCCTGTGGATTATCGCGGATATGGCAAATCCACCGGCAGGCCTACTGTAACCGCTATGATGCGCGACAGCCACGGGATATTCAACTATGTTAAAAACTGGCTTGCTGAAAATCAGTATAAGGGGCCTATTACAATCATGGGGCGGTCACTTGGAAGTGCCCCTGCTCTTGAAATTTCCGAACGGTATCAGAAAGAGATATCCGGCCTTATTATTGAGAGTGGTTTTGCTTACTGTATCCCGCTGATGGATCTGCTCGGAATCGATGTCGCCGGACTCGGAATAGATGAAGACGATGTGATTAAGAATATTGAAAAAATAAGGAAGTTCGGGGAAAAAACCCTGATCATTCATGCGGAATTCGATCATATTATTCCATTTTCGGATGGCGTCGCACTGTTTGAAGCATGTGCCTCGCCGGAGAAGGAGATGATTGAAATTAAAGGTGCCGATCACAATACGATCTTTTATCACGGAATGCAGCAGTATATACAGGCCGTAAAAAAATTCGTACATGGTGCTTCCCCATAGCAGGTATATGATTGTCGTAACCTGCGGCATTAAATTATTTTATATTTTTAAAATTGTTTATAAAAAAAATTAATACGCAACAGAATCTCGTAATAATGGATCTTCGTTAACATCCTTAATCGTAATATGATATTTATAACCTGCTTGAGGCAAAGATGATATTTGTAATTATATGTAATCGCATAACAATAAGTCTCTACAGCTTCATTGCATGATTTTTGCAGAACAATTATAGAATAGACAAATGGATGTAGAATGAGTGAAATGTTAATCGCCCCCAAACTTCAACAAAAAAAATAAACCAGGAGATATTTCAGGGATCTCGACGGTCAACTATTTATAAGG
>JAQYVL010000065.1 GCA_030145525.1 Desulfobacterales bacterium | reverse complement strand
TCCGCTTCCGCCCGGAAGTTGAACACTGTGGGTAGCATCGAATATTACCGGGAAACCGGTTGTGTCCTGAATAATTTTAATGCTTCGATAGTCAACCACAAGATTGTTGTATCCGAACATGCTTCCGCGTTCAGTAACCATAATATTTCGATTGCCGGTTGAAACCGCTTTTTCCGTAATATTTTTAATGTCCCATGGTGCAAGGAACTGTCCCTTTTTTAAATTCACTGGTTTGCCGGTCTTTGAAACCGCAAGGATCAGATCGGTCTGTCTGCACAGAAAAGCAGGGATTTGTATGATGTCCAGAACCTCTGCGGCTTCAGAAACTTCGCTCACGGAATGCACATCTGAAATAATTTTTACGTTCAGCTCGGTTTTGATGCGTCTCAGGATATCGAGTCCGTCTTTCAGGCCGGGTCCACGAAAGGAGTTAACCGAAGTCCTGTTGGCTTTGTCATAGGAAGCTTTGAAAATATAGGGTATTTCAAGCCTGTTCGTCAGGTCTTTTAAAAAAGAAGCTATTCCAAGGGTTGTTTCATAGTCTTCGATGACACATGGCCCTGCGATAAATACGAGAGGTGAGCCCTTGCCGATTGGAATGTCTCCTGCTTTTGTGATATCTGTCATGCCTTTTCTGAAACCTTATTGTTTAGATAATTGATCATTGTTGAGGTTGCTTCGGACTATCGATAATTATAAATTTTAGCCTTTGACCGATTAAAAGTCAAGGTGTGAAAAAGGTGTGAAAAAATCCTTGCGCAGTGCCTTACAAGTTGCTATTATCGGAAGGATTATATCAACACTTGAGGCAGTTATTTTCTGAGTTGAAACCGAAAAACAAAAAAGTTAAAATCAAACTCATTATTTTTTTATGTCTGTTGCTGTTTCTGCCGTCTGCGTGGCTATTAATTATGCGGATGGAAGGCAGTAAGCCAGCCGTTCTTTTGGAACTCCCCTCCCAGTATATAGGTCTTTCCACTGAATATAAAGGCAGTGTGTCCGATCCCGGAAGCGGCGTTCGTAAACTATGGATAGGTCTTTTGAAAGATGGAAAAGAGGTTGTCCTGAAAGAAGAGGAATTTCCGTCTCAGTCATTTATAAGCGGAGGGTCGGTAAACGATATTCCGATACAAATGAAGATTGAACCCCGAAAACTCGGGATCGGTGATGGCAAAGCAATTATCCGCATTGCTGCCTGGGATTATTCGTGGCGTAACTGGTGGCATGGCAACAGAACATATCTGGAGCATGAGGTTATCATCGATACGAAGCCTCCTGAGATCGATATTCTGACAAAAAACCATAATATCAGTCAGGGAGGGGCAGGGCTTGTTATTTATCGCGTGTCGGAAACGGATGCAAAAACGGGAGTTGTGGTTGGCGGAAATTTTTTCCCGGGGCACAGCGGATATTTTAAAGATGGGGCTGTTTTTATGGCGTTTATCGCCCTCGACCATCTACAGGGAACAGATACTGAAATTCATGTGGAGGCGATCGATAAAGCCGGAAATTTCGTAAGGGCCGGCTTCCCGTATTACCTTAAAAAAAGGTCCTTTAAAAAAGATACGATTTCGATTCCGGATCAATTCCTAAACTGGAAAATGCCTGAATTTGACATTGCGGATTCCAGGGGCAGGCAGCTCGCCGGAATTGAAAAATTTCTGGCAGTTAACAGTACGATGAGAAAAGAAAACGCAGACTTATTTGCAAGCCTTACCGGGAAAACCGGAAACAATCTCTATTGGAAAGGAAGTTTCCTGAGGCTGCCAAAATCAGCAACAAAATCCGGTTTCGCTGACAGAAGAAGCTATAGATACAAGGGAAAGATTGTTGACCATCAGTATCACATGGGGATTGATCTCGCATCAACAGCTCATTCTTCGGTTCCTGCCGCAAATGACGGAAAAGTTGTATTTGCCGATGTGAACGGCATTTACGGGAAGACGGTTGTGCTTGATCACGGTTTTGGACTCTTCAGTTTATATTCTCATCTCAGCCGGATTATGGTGCAAAAAGGGGAAATGGTTTCCAGGGGCAATATTCTTGGATTAACAGGCACAACAGGCCTTGCAGGAGGAGATCATCTTCATTATGGCATGATGGTGCAAAATGTTTTTATAAACCCGCTCGAATGGTGGGACAGATCCTGGATACAAAATAATATTACTTCCAAGATACAGGATATTCATAATGGTTACTAAAGTGGGGAAGCATAAAGTAAATAAAACCTTTCAGGAGATCAATGCAAAGATCCGTTCCGGGGAAGTTGTTGTAGTAACCGCCGAAGAGATCATCGGAATAGTTGAAAAGGAAGGGGCGGTTGCAGCAGCCAAAAAAGTGGATGTGGTTACTACCGGGACCTTTGCTCCCATGTGTTCGTCCGGAGCTTTCATCAATTTCGGGCATTCAAAACCGGGAATCAAGGCATCAAAGGTATGGTTGAATAATGTTCCGGCATATGCTGGAATCGCGGCTGTTGATTGTTATATCGGAGCAACAGAGCCCTGCGAGGATGATCCGCTGAACAAAGTATGGCCCGGAGAGTTCAATTATGGCGGCGGTCATGTGATCCAGGATCTGGTTACAGGTAAAAAGGTCAGTTTAAAGGCAACGGCTTATGGAACGTCATGTTATCCCAGCCGTTTGATCGAGAAGAAGGTCAGGCTGAATGAATTGCAGTCGGCCACACTGTGCAATCCGCGAAATGGTTACCAGAACTATAATTGTGCGGTCAATCTTACCAAAAAAACAATATATACCTATATGGGAACTCTGAAACCAAAAGCAGGCAATGCCAATTATTGTTCGGCAGGTGAACTGAGTCCTCTTATAAATGATCCATATTATAAAACAATTGGCCTTGGGACCCGGATTTTTCTGGGAGGCGCACAAGGGTATGTGACCTGGCAGGGAACCCAGCACAATCCTTCCGCCGCAAGGACTGATAATGGCGTTCCCGTGAGACCATCCGGCACATTGTGGGTAATGGGCGATCTGAAAAAAATGAGTCCTGACTGGCTGGTCGGGATGAGCTATCAGGGATACGGCATCTCTCTTGCTGTCGGGTTGGGAATTCCCATACCGATATTGAACGAGGAGATGGCATCCTATACGGCTGTATCGGACAGTGAGATTTATACGCAGATCATAGATTACGGCAATGATTATCCAAATGGAATATCGAAAAGCCTTGGACAGGTCAGTTATGCGGAACTCAAAAGCGGTACGATCGAACTGGATGGCAAAAGCGTTCAGACCGTTCCGCTTTCAAGCATGGTGAAGGCTCGTGAAATTGCAGAAATCCTGAAAACATGGATACGGGAAGGAAAATTCCTCTTAGGTGAGCCGCAGTTTACGTTGCCGGCTTAGTCCGGGTATTTCATAACTTTTTTAAGAAGTGTCAAATGAGCGTCTTAAAATTAAACAAAGGATATAAACAGAATTTGAAACGGCAAAAAGAGACGGTAAAAGAAGAGCCGCTGAAAAAGAAAAGCAGCCTTCGTGAAAATATTGAAGCGATTCTGGTTGCGGTTGTACTTGCCTTGATTATTCGAACATTTGTGGTTCAGGCTTTTAAAATTCCGTCCGGATCCATGAAGAACACACTCCTTATCGGTGATCATATTCTGGTCAATAAATTTATTTACGGTGTAAAAATACCGTTTTCCGGTTCAACTTTGATTTCCGTAAAAAATCCAGAGAGAGGAGATATTGTTGTGTTTAAATACCCTCAGGATCCAGCCAAGGATTTTATCAAGCGGGTCATAGGTGTGGCAGGGGATCGGATAGAAATTCGAAATAAAAAGGTTTATGTAAATGGCAAACGTCAGAAACATGAGTTTGCCATCTTTACGGATAATCGAAGCCTTCAGGGGCGAGATTATTTAGGACCGATAACGGTCCCGAAGGATTCTCTTTTTGTCATGGGAGATAATC
>JAQYVL010000064.1 GCA_030145525.1 Desulfobacterales bacterium | reverse complement strand
GTATAATAAAGATCAAGAAAAAAATTTGTTTCAACAGTTTCATCGAGAATACAAATTTCTTACAGCTCATGAGTCCATCCCGGGTCACCATTATCTTGATTCTGTCAGAAGACGATTGAGAAACTCGATTCGAAGGCAAATTGAATCACCTTTATTTTATGAAGGCTGGGCAACCTATGCGGAGTCTCTTTTGTTGAGTTCGGATTATTTGAAGCGTCCTGAAGAAAAGATTGTTTACTATAAACGAAGACTTTGGCGATCAGCCCGCTGTCAGATTGATGCCGGCCTTCTTTCGGGCAATCTTAACCGCGAATCTGCCGAAAGACTGCTTATGGAAACAGGTGTTTTGAACAAAGAGGTCGAAAAAGAGATCAGCCGTTATCTTCTGAATCCAGGCTATCAGATATGCTACAGCCTTGGCTACCAAAAAATTAAAAAATTAAAAAAGAAATATTACAGCGGGATGGGGGACAGAAAATTCCATTCTGTTTTATTGGAGGGCGGGGAAATTCCGTTTCATTTTATAGAGAAAAAAATGGAGCAGACAAAAGAATCATCGCGTGATCAATTGTACGATATGTAATTTTTGAGAAAACGGTTTATTTGCCACAAAGAAATGGTTTTAAGACTGAAGCTCTTAATCGATTATGAAGTAAATGAATAATTTTTTTTAGGGGGACAATTTGAAGGATTTTTCAGGATATCACTCAGAATGGAATCTTGGAAGCCCTGGTGGATGGGACTATCAGAGGCTTACACAGATTATCGGAAAGGCAGTATGGGGCAAACTGAATCAAATCAAAACGGTTGGCGTTGATCTTGATTTTGACAATTCGATTTTATACCCTGTAAATCATTTTGTGAAAATGCTTGTAAATTCACATAGAAAACGGGAAGGAAACAATCCGGGCCTTATTGCAGTGGTTGCAGAAGAAGAAACTCTGAAAGATGTAACTGAAAATATTAACCTCGCAAGACATTTGGATACCATTGACGGTCTGTCCGGAGCTTTGATGGCTCCCCATGAACTGGAGCTCGTCAAGGAAAGGGTATGCTGGAAAGGCCAGACAGTATCGACGATTTTTGTGGATTTCAACACCGACGTTCTGCTTAAACTGCACCGAAAACTGAATCTAAAGCCCTTGCTTCAGGCCGTTAAGGAACATCGGGTTATCAATCCAAGGGGAACGGAACCTATAAATGTCAAAAGTATGTTTGAGGTGGTTACCGGAAATCAGCGTTATAAATTCCATAAGGAAACTGTTCAGCGAACCCCATGGACAAGGCAATTTTATCCGCGCAGCACTGAAGACTCCAAAGGAGAGAAAATACAGGATTTGATCGAATGGACAAGATTCAACTGGCAAAATCTTGTGCTGAAGCCTGAAAGGGGATATTCCGGGCAAGGAGTCAGGGTAGGTAAGATCAATCCGGATCCGGATGAGGCCATTCAAAGGGCGTTAAGGGATGAACCATATATTGTTCAGGAAAAAATTCCATTATTCTTATGGTCGGAAGAGATTCCGACACTGATAAATCAGCAGATTGTTCTTGCAAAGCGTCAAACGGACTTTCGATGCCTTTTTGGACCGGAAGGGCTTTTTGGTTTTCTTGGGCGGTACGGTGGTGTTCCGACAAATGTGGGCAGCGGCGGTGGTGTTCAAGCCATTGCTGTTCTGAAATCCGAAATTTCAGTCAGAGAAGCTGTTAAAAGAATAAATGAAGCATTCATGAACATTCCTGCGGCTGAACTTGAAGAAATTATAGAAATTCAGAAAAAAATGGCAGTTGATTTAAAGTTTACATATCTTCTGGGTCCCATAAAAAATGCTCTCAGGCCCCGGATAATAACCCTTGACCAGATCGACAGCCTGCGCTCCTATTGCGGTAAATTATGGACAGACTGTCTTTTGCTGGAAAAAATGTGGATCTCGGGAGAATTGGATAATATTATAAAAATTGAGGCCGAAGAACTTGAAATCGCAAAAATGCAGCCATGGGGAGGATCTGATGCGATTCTCGCCTCAGATGGATTGTTTAGTTTTGGTGCGGAACCGGAGAACATATGAATATAAGTGTGAATCCCGACTGGTGGAAACATCTGTTTGACGAGGTTTATCTTCTGACGGATGCGCGTTCCGTATGTGATCAGGAGATTACCCGACGCGAGGTGGATCTTATTTGTAAATTGCTTCCGATAAAGCCTCACCATCGGATATTGGATCTCTGCGGTGGTCACGGTCGTCACTGTTTTGAACTGTATTCAAGAGGATATACGGAATGTACCATTTTGGATTATTCCGCTTATCTGATTGATCAGGCAGAGTGTCAAGCATCCGAGAAGAATATCCCGATAAAGTGCATCTGCTCCGATGCAAGAAATACAAATCTTTCATCAGAAAGCTTTGACCATGTCTGTATAATGGGCAATTCTCTTGGGTATCAAAAAGGGTCTGAGTCAGACATTGAAATCATGAAGGAGGCTAATCGATTACTCAGAAGAGGAGGGTGGCTGATTATCGATGTCACAGATGGTGATTATATTAGAAATTGTTTTATTCCCAATTCCTGGCATGAGGTCGGTAATGATATTCTTGTTTGTCGAGAACGTGAAATTGTCGGAACTTATATCCATGCCCGTGAATTGGTTATAAACAAGAAAAAGGGAATTGTTCGAGATGAAAACTATTCTGCTCAACTTTTTAATGTCAAATTGATTGAAAATCTTTTTGTTTCAGCCGGATTTCAAAATATTCTTGTTTCTGACGGATTTTCACCCCATCAAAAAAAAGGTGACTACGGATTTATGAATCACCGATTAATCGGAATTGGAAGAAAGTGATTGGAATTTATCGGGACCCTGGAGAATTTATAATCGGATGCGACGAGGAAACAACCCAAAGGCTTTGTCTTTAATGGCTTTCACAGTCCTATCCATTCGTTCAGATATTTTTTGGATTCGGTTCTTGAATAATTTTTTTTATTAGAAGAATAAATGCCTATTCGCAGAGATATGTAGTTTTCGTTTCCCCAGGGGCACCAAACCGCAAAAAGAATTGGACCGGAATCTTCACCCATTGTAAAAAGAATCTGACCGGGTATGATGCCGAATATTGAATTGATAAAGTTTTCTATGAATACAGGCGCTTTATCAATGCTTGAAAAATCCCATTGACCGCTGAATTCCTTTTCCAATGTCAGCAGCAAAGGATCCATTTCAGATTTATTGAAAACAATACGGGCGACATCAAAGTCTTCATCCCAAGACCAGGTAAACGAAGAAGGTATTGCCTCCCGAATTCTGCCGCAGATCAATTTGAATTTGTCAAGACTCGTCCTGTTCATTTGAGCGATTCATATAAAAGGTATTTAATTTATAAAGGATCATAAAGTATCTCCCGATGCCTGTCAATCAGGAAACTCCATAATGATAAAGTTGCAGCTGGAATACTTGAAGAAGACGAATAAAAACTTTTTAATTTGTTTTTTTGGGATAGTCTCGCCAGGGCTTTTCGTCTTTATATAATTCCATATGGGTATTGAACTCCGATAGAGCTTTTTCGTTTTGGAATCGGCTTTTTTTCATGAGTAAAATAGCTTTTCCCTGTGTGGAGATCGCTTCTTTGAAATTGCCAACTTCCGCATAGGCTGCGGCAAGTGTATCGAGCTTAAAAGAATCGGGACGAAGTAAAATCGCCCTGCTGGCAAGATCAACGGCTCTTTTACCATTCCTTGATTTCTCATCAGGACATGTCGCCAGAATCCATGCAAGGCTGTTGTATGCTCCTGCATTTTGGGGGTTGATTTCCAGCGTCTTTGAATAATCCTCAATAGCTTTTTTGTATTCTCCAATACTTCTCCAGGCGACACCACGATTATTATATGCTTGGGTATATCGAGGGCTTATTTCAATAGCACGATTAAAATCTTTGATTGCATCATCGTATCTTCCTGAAGTGTAGTAGATTATGCCGCGACGATTATACGCTTTTGCCATATTGGGGTTGATTTTTATAGCCTGTGAAAAATCAGCAAGGGCTTTATCGCTGTCACCCTTTTTATACCAGACGACCCCCCTGCAGCCCAGAGCTTCAGCATTTTTCGGATTGATCTTAAGTGCCATGGAATAATCCGCAATCGCTTTATCAAATTCTCTGAGTTTAAAATAGGTTATTCCCCGGTTGGTATAAGCATCCACATTTTCATGGTTTATGCTGATTGCTTTTGTGAAATCTTTAATTGCGGTTTTAAACTCTTTTTTATCACGCCAGGCAATTCCACGGCTGTTATACGCAGCGGAAAAACCCGGATTTGTCCGGATCGCCATGGTGTAATCGGCAATGGCCTTGCCATAATTTCCTTTATTTTTCCATATAATTCCACGGCTGTTGTATGCGGAAGCCAGAACCGGATTTGTCTGCTGGATAATTCTGTTAAAATCGATGACGGCATTATCATAATCATTTTTAATAAAATAGGTAATGCCCCGGTTATTATATGCTTCTGTAAAGTTCGAATCCAGAGCAATCGCTTTGTTAAATTCATCGATGGCTTTCTGATACTCCCCCTTGTTTTTCCAGGCAATTCCCAGACCGTTGTAGGCATGTTGATGATAGGGGTCAAGTTTAAGCACCGCGTTAAAATCTTGAATTGCATTGTCATACAGTTGAGATTCAAGGAATGATCTGCCGCGGTTAAATCTCTCTGTAAGGCTTATCCTGGGAGGAAGTTCTTCAGCTGCTTTTTGTGTACTGAACATCTGGCATCCGGATAATGAAAAGGAGAAAAAAACGAAAATGGCAGTAATGAACATGAAAACGATTCGTTTCATCAATAACCCCTAACCCGGACAAACCGGAATTGGATAAAAAACCCTAAATGCTTTTATTCCCGTATTAATGTTTACATTTTCTTTTAATTACATTCAACATGCAAAACTTCAACCTTTTTTTCAGGCAAAATGAAAACAGAAGGTTTGAGTTCTCGTTTTAACCTGTTCATGCAGTGAATCATTTGGGCAATTAATTTTAGGCCAAATGGTAATCATGGCGCTGATGCCGGATTTATTTGCATAATTTTATCTTGTCGGATTTGACATATATGCGGTTTTTAATATATTAATAGCGTAATTCCAACATGAATAAAGGGGGAACCGTTTATGTCTGAAGAAAAAAAATCTGTTGAAATGCGATCCCATAAAAGAATTCAGATACGGGATGATGCATTTGCAATCGTTAAACCTCACTCTGACAGGCTACTGGTGAACATCGAAAATTTGAGTGAGGGAGGGTTGGCTTTTCGCTACATAAGCGATTCCGAGTGGTCGGTGGATTCGCTTGATATAATGCTTATAAATGATGACTTTTATCTTGAAAAAATAGATGTGAAAGCCGTCTCTGATTTTGAATTGACTGACACCTCCCTGGCCAGACATATGAAAATGAGAATGCAATGTCTTGAATTTATAGCGCCCTCATCTTTTCAGCAGGAAAGATTAAAAGAATTCATAAGGCTTTATAAAGCTCCCGCTTACACCGGGCCTGAAAGAAGATCGAATGTTGAAAGAAGGCGTGGTGCCGATAGACGAAGAGATACAGGTTTTTATAAATTGTAATTGTGAAGTAAAACGAACCCGAACATCCTGCCTGGTGGCATGGTGAAGCCAACAGCTTATATCAACTCCTTGAGAGAGCGAATTTTCGATCTGTTATGTAAAGGTGCGGTTGTCCCCTGATTTTTTCTGCCGCGGGAAAACAATTCAACAATTTATTCTTATAAAAAGGCTTAGAACCGATTTCAAAACCTTCGGTCAGGTTTAAGGTCAAGAGGGGAACCAAATAAATACACTCATAGTCGATTTTTATCAGCATGAATGTTTTGCCCAAAAAAATAAGATCTCCGAAAAACCGACCGGGTTATCAAAGAACACTGCTCTATCTTGCTGCAGCCATGCTGGTAGCCATATCTTTGTTTCTTCTCTTGCTCTCGCTGGCTCCGGCAATCATTTCCACCGAGAGAGCAAGGTCGATAATCGAAAACCATGTGAGAGACTTGAGCCGTCTCCCGATCCAAATCAAGGATATCCATTGCGGCTGGTATGAAGGGATATTCATAAAAGGAATCAAATTGAGGCAAAACAGAGGGTCCTCCCGGGATTCTGTTTTGGAAATCGATAAGGTCACCATTAAAATTAATTTGCCTAAAATGATTTACGGACAACTTGAATTTGTTTTTTTTACAGAAGGAATCAGGATTTTTTTTATTCGGGATCAAAACGGAAAGACAAATTTTGATGAGTTGATTCATGAAAGTCAGGATTTAAAAATTGAAGAAACTCCGAAAAAGAAAAAAGAAATCAAAGATCATTATGGGGAAAAAACTCTTGCAATACCTTTTGACATCAGAGCAAGAGTTTATTTTGATGATATAACGATTTCAGCAAGTGATCACCTTAAAGACAAACACCTTGATCTTCATAATGGACGCATTCATCTCGATATGCCTTCTCTTGTAAGCAAACCTGTAAAACTGGAGGTATTCGCGGAACCCGTTCTCAATAGCCGCAGACTTCCTCCTGTGAATGTGATATTTTCTGTTGAAGATATGATCGAACCGGAGAGAACAGTTTCACTTCGCAATACGAAGTTATCCGTGAATGGAATAATTCCGGGAAGTAAAATAACTGCAGAAGGAAGCTTGAATGCAGATGGGATAAAAAGTGTGTGCGAGATAGATTTATCGGTTCTCCAAAAAGCGGTAATGCCGTTTTTGCCCGTAAAGCTTTCCAACTCTGAAGTTACGGGAACTCTGAAATTTACAGCCGACGCAAAGCTGAAAACCGATCACTCTGCAGTTTTTACTTCATCTATCGAGATTGAAAATTTAGGAATTTCAGGTCCGGTAATCGCAAACAAAATGCTTTCCGATATAAACATGGTGGTTATAAACAGGGGAGCATTTGACTTGTCTGGCAAATCACTTGAGATATCCGACGGAGAAATTTCTTTTTTGGCTAAAAGCCGTTTTCATTATCATGGAAAATTTTCCGAAGCAGAGAAGGGGAGACGTAAAGTTTTTTTTTCCATCGATTCGGCCTTGCTTCATCTTGGTGAAATATTCAGCTATGGAAGGATTTTTTTAAAAGAAGACCCGCCTTTGTATTTCGGAACAGGTGATGATGCGCCCGTATTGAAAGCAGCAGGTATCGGATTTTCAGGTGATCTTTCATCCGGTTCGTGTACCGTTAAAGTTGATAAACTTAACCTGATAGTTCCTTTTGTTGAATTTGAAAATGAACAACTGGGTATCTTTCAGACGGAAGTGGATATCGCAGCAGCTGTTTCCGGCATTGAAATAAGTCGACTTGATCCTCTTGAGATAAATGTAAACGGGATGCATACATCTTTGGCATTCGGTAATATTGTATCCCTTGAATTCGATGCGGATATGAGATCATCGACAGTAAAAAGTATCAACACAAAGGGCCGCCTTTCCATGGATCTTCAGCAGCTTTTTGAAAGAATTTCCAATAAGCCGGATTTTTTTCAAAAACTTCTTGGATCTCTTGAGGCAAAGTGGAGTTTTACAGGGCGTCTTCCGGAAACTTCCGAAATAACAAAATTGAAACAATTATTGATCACCGATTTGAAAAAGGATCTTGATTTCATTGACACCGTTGAGATCAATATTGCATTGAGTAACGTCAATGCGAATTTTTCAATCCATGATGAAAAAGATGTGCAAATCGGCAATCTTGCCGCATATCCGCTTTTCCATTATGTTTATCACGGGGAAAGTGGAAACGGGGTTTTTAAAGGAAAAATCCGGGTCAACAATGTTGACGGAATTCCCTATATGGAACTTGAAAAACCATTCTCATCAGAATTTTCATATTCGGGAACCCATGATGGAATGAAGATGGTGACATTTTCACAGAATCTGAAATCATCTTCACCGGACATTAAGGAGTCATTGAAGGTCTTTTTTTCCGGTATTGATCATGCTGTTTTGCAAGATACCGGCAAGGATCCGTCTTTGTTTCTGAAAAAATCCGGCGGTACTCTATCCGCAGAAATCACAATCAAAGACACATCCGCTATAAATCGACTGCTGAAAAATTTTGCGATAGGCGGATCACTTTCCGCGGGTTTGAATTTATGGCTTATACCTGAAAAAAGAATAGGGGGGAAATCCTGGATTGATATAACCAACATGGAAATTAGTCAGGGGAAATTATTTTTCATAAATGATCTTGAGGGAAAATTAATTTTTGAAAAAGAGTATTTGATTGGTGAAGAAGATCGTATTACGATGGCATCAACTGATGCTGACAAAAGGATTTTGTTGTCCAATCGGGTCATAAAAACAGACTATGTGAAAAATCCGGAAAGAAAGTTGGAAAATCATGATGCCGTCCGATATCAGCGCCCGATCACAAATCAATTCGATCCTGAAAGGACTATCGGATTTGATCTTGCCCACAGTGAGAGAGGGCCTGTGCCGGTTGATATTGAAAAGTTTCGTGCGGGCCTAGAATTAAATCATGGGCTGCCGGAAATTAAACGTTTTCAGGCGGAGATTCTGGGAGGGTCTGTTTTGGGATCGGTTTCAGTCAGAAAGAATAATAACGCCTTTTCGATTCCGATCTTTTTTTCATTCTCGGGAATTCAAACGAACAAATTGTTCAGGGGTTCATCGGATAAAAAACTGGATGAAGATACGGAAATGAGCGGACAGCTTTCTCTCCTTCTGCCGGTATCCACCGAATTGTCTGATTTTATGAATGAGATCCAGATAGACATTTTGTTCACAAATATCGGCTCAAAAGCACTTGAACAAATGCTTTACGCTCTTGATCCTTATGAGAACAACGAGAAAATTGTTTCTCAGCGTAAATTTCTAGAAAAAGGATACCCGCGCTGGATTCGACTTATGATCAAAGACGGGAACCTTTCTCTGGAAGGAGTATTATCGATTCAAGGGGTTGATGTAGAGATTCCAAGCCTTGACAGATTGAATATCTCAGGCCTTTCAGGCCTTGAGCCACTTGAGGAAGTTTTGCTTAAACTTGAACCGGCTGTTCAATTTTTTAAAATCGCTTCAGCAAATCGGATTATTGCGAAGCAGGGAAGCAGCAGTCTGGAGTTTATAAGAGAATGATGGCTTCGTAAAAAGTCCAATTTCGGCGTTGCGCTGCATCTCTCGTCA
>JAQYVL010000063.1 GCA_030145525.1 Desulfobacterales bacterium | reverse complement strand
TATAACATATTCTGTTTTTTCTTATCGAGCCCTTTTGCATGAGTTTACACGATATAAAATAAAATTATCCATGAGGCTGTGTTTATAATAAACTCCCCCTGAATTAACTTATTCCCAGGATGCGGCGTGCTTCATCCGGAGAAGCGGGCTCCTTTCCGACTTCCCTTACTATTTTCACCAGAGCTTCCACAAGGCTGCCATTATCATGGGCCCGATCTCCATTCGGAAGGTAAAGGGTATCTTCAAGGCCTGTCCGGATATTTCCTCCAAGCTCAATACATGTTTTGTGAAGGTCCCAGAGTTTTTCCCTGCCCGAACCGGTGGCAATAACCTGCCAGTGTGAATCTACAGGCAGCTCGTCTTTCAGGATGGGTAGAAGATCGGATCGTGCAGGCATGCCGGAGTCCACTCCCATGACAAATGAGAGATGAGGGTTGCCCTTGAACATTCCATTTGCTTTGAACATTCCGACGCTGCGGACGATGCCGGTATCAAAGCACTCGAATTCAGGAATGATATTATTGGCTGTCATCACATCGGCGAATGATTTAATCTTTTCAACAGGGTTGTCAAACAGGATCGTCGGCCATGCCCACTCTCCGTCCTTTCGGATTTTAAGATAGTTCAGAGAACCGGCATTGCAGGCAGCCATTTCAGGTTTAAACTTTTCAAGACAGGCAACCGGTCCTGATATATCATTTCCCATAACGCCTGTACTCATGTTAATGATTATTTCAGGCACACGCTCTTTGATTGCGGCAATAATTTTTCCTACAGGTTCAAGATCCCAGGTTGGAAAAGCGCCGAGGCCCGGATCCTGGGATCTGAAATGGGCGTGTATGATCGTTGCGCCCTGGTCATAGGCCTGTTTCGCGGCATCTGCCATCTGTTCCGGTGTAACAGGCACATTAAACTTTCCAGGATCGGTCAGAACCCCTGTAACCGCGCATGTAACAACAACTTTGTTTTCCATAGCCCTTTGGTTCCTCCTTTTCATAACAGGTTACTGTAGAACTTGGTATCATTTTGCAAGTGAAGGCTTTTCACATAATAATCATACATAATAATCATATTGAAAAGCTATGAGCTCTTGGTATAGTATAGCCCAAATAAAAATGCAAATCAGCTTGCGCCGCCGGTGTGATTTGTATCCGATTTTTGGAAAAAGAGTATAAAAATATGGCACTTAACATTCTGTTTTGTATCGCTGGCTTTCTGATGCTTTATTATTGTGCGGGCTGGCTTGTAAAGGGTTCTTCCGGTCTTGCACGAAGCCTGGGTATAACGCCGCTGGTGATCGGTCTGACCGTAGTGGCATTCGGGACTTCTGCCCCTGAGCTTGTTGTAAGCCTGATATCTTCCATAAAAGGGAAAAGCATGATTGCTGTTGGAAATGTCGTTGGAAGCAATATCTGCAACATTGCTCTTGTTCTTGGCCTTTCAGCCCTTTTTCAGCCGATAACAAGTCAACGGGGAGTAACACAGCGGGATATTCCCATAATGCTGTTTGTTTCATTTATACTGCTTTTTTTCTCTTTGAATTCGAAAATTGGCTCACTTGAAGGAGCCGTTCTTTTTGCTGGTATTATTCTGTATACGATTTTCAACTGTCGGACTGCTGTCAGAATGCAGCAGAGTAAATTGACGAATGATGGAGCAGGTGCAGCCGAAATCGTGATAAAGGATACTGGGTATATTGCTTCACGAAAAAAGCAGATTGTACTGATAATTTTTGGAATAACAGGGGTTGTTCTGGGAGCCCAGGCCGTTGTTGATTCAGCCATAAAAATAATGCAGGTTCTCGGTGTAAATGAAAAATTCATCGGGCTTACCATTGTTGCATTCGGGACTTCGCTTCCTGAACTCGCAACTTCCATCGTGGCTGCAATAAGAAAAGAGATGGATATCAGTATCGGCAATCTTGTGGGAAGCAATGTGTTCAATATTTTAAGCGTTATCGGTGTGACCGCACTTGTAAAGCCGATTTATCTCCCGGGCGGGTTTATTGAAAGCGGACTTTTAATTGACTATCTCGTTATGATTTTTATCAGTTTTCTGCCATGGCTGATGATGCGGAAAACGCTTACAATATCACGATCAGACGGTTTATTGCTGCTTGCATGCTATATCGGATATTTTGTATATCTTCTGAAAACGCTGTAAGATTAGCAAATGATAATTTCGTAAAAAGCCAAAATTTTAAGGGCAAAGAAAAAAGTTCAAGTTCAAGGCGCGCAAATCCCGAGGAATGAGGTGTAGTTAGCCTACTCACGCCTATCGGCTACCGATACGCTACGCTCCACGGTACTGACGAGGGATGACACGCAGTGAAGCGTCAGCGCTAACCGCAACACAGAAATTGAACTTTTTACGAAGCCATCGGTAAATGGTTATTTCACTTTTGCTATACGGCACATGAAACTTCGGCTTGATGGTGTGCAGGTAATGGTGTTTCTCTTCCCATCATCTGTCAGATTGTTCAGACTGTATTCAGAATCAATTTCGCCCCAGCCCCACCCAATCCTGATGGAACCCTGATGAATGACATCAGAAACTCTTGCCTTCATCGTAATACGGCCTTTCGGGGTCTCTACACATAGCCTGTCGTTGTCGGCAATCTCTTTTTCATGCGCGTCATCCGGATGAATATCTATAAAACCTTCCGGTTCCTGTTTAACCAATGAAGGGATTTTTCGAAACTGGGAGTGGGTATATGGATTTGAACGGGCTCCGTTTATACCTAAAATCGGGAATTCATCTTTTCTATCATAAAAACTTATGGGATGTTCGGCATCGTTTTCAAAAAGAGGGACAGGCGCATGCCCGTGTTGTTCGAGCCTTTTTGAATAGAACTCCAGTTTGCCGGACGGCGTTGCAAACCCCCTGTTTTTATACTTTTCATATTCCGTTTCCCCAATTCGGATTCCATCAGGGGTTTTTCGCAGCATCTCCACAGTTATTCCAGCGGGCTCCAGTTGATAATCAATGGCCTCTTCTACAGTCTGCCATGGAAACTCTTTTTTCAGGCCAAGCTTTCGGGCCAGTTCAAAAGTGATCTTCCAATCCGGCCAACTGTCCGCAACACATTCGATGACCTGTTCTTGAAGCATTACAAAATTGTTTCGTAAAAAGGCCCGGTTCAACTGAGTTTTTTCAAAACTGCTTGTCGCCGGAAGCACCACATCTGCGAGAGATGCCGTTTTTGTCATAAATAAATCAATTACTACCATGAAGTCCAGATTTTCCAGGGCGCGAGTCACCCGGTTTGAATCGGTCATGGTGACTGCCGGATTGGCGGATTGTACGACAAGCATCTTTATCGGATAGGGTTTTTTGTCCAAAATAGCGTCGATAATGCATGACTGCGCGTGCCTGCCCCATGTGGCATGAAATTCATTAAAGAGCGGATAATCACAGGTGATTGACTTTACGTCCCTGGGAAGAAGGTCTTTGCACTGAATATTTTTGGCCGGAACAGGCTGGGGTATAACGTCTCCGCCGCTTTTGTCAATGTTTCCCGTCAGTCCCCTCAACATGCATACTGCACGGGTTTGGTCGAAAACATTAAGCTGCATGTCCAGACCGTTTCCATCGACAATACAGGCGGGTTTCGAAGTCGCGTATAACCTGGCGGCATTTTTTATCACATCAGGATCCAGCCAGATAGAGTCGGCGATCTTATCCGCTTTATATTTCCTGGCTGCCTCTTTTAAGGGGTCAAATCCAACGGTCCATTCATTTACAAAATCATCATCATACAGTTTGTTCGATATGATCTCGTGGATCATTGACATAGCAAGCATTCCGTCATGGCCGGGTTTAATCTGCATCCATATGTCAGCCATTTCAGCCAGTCCAATTCGTACCGGATCAACTACAATCAGTTTTGCCCCATGCTGTTTGGCGTAAAGTAGGTTTTCATATGCCTGGGGATTGGTGTCCATATCGTTTTTCCCCCACACAATGATACATTTAGCCTTTTTTATCTCCGGGAATGTCATTGCACCATAGGTAAAGGAATGGGCGATTTCTCTCGCCACATGGCACACAGAACCATTTCCAATGGTATTGGGAGAGCCGAACAGATTCATCAGCCTGTTTGCATAATCCCAGGGCGCTCCCCAATCCGCGGCCATGCCTCTTAACCATGCTGCCGATTCAGCGCCATGTTCTTTTTTAAACCAATTAAATTTGTCTGCAATGAGGTCAAGGGCTTCATCCCATGAGGTTTCAACAAAATGACCGCCTCCATTCCCTTTTTTCTTAACAAGGGGCCGTTTCAGCCTGTCGGGTGAATATACAATATCTGCGGCTGCTTTCAATTTGGGACAGAAATGTCTTCTCTCTTTCGAAACAAATGACTTTCTTTCAGCTTCGATCAGTCTATTGTCTATTATGCCGGCTTTTATGGGACAGCAGGATGAGCATAAGCGGCAAATCGTATCTTTTTCCATGCAGCCTCCCGGAAAAGGGTTTACAGTATTCTTGACTTATCAGGGCAGTGTCCATCTATCAATGGGTGGACACTATTTATCTTTCAGCCTTTATATAGCAGCTCTTGATCTGTTCAAAGTGGTTGGAGTGAGTCCGTATTTTCCACCATACATGACCTTGCTTTTCAATTCGCCATTCGGGCGGCAATTCATTATTTTTGCCCTGCAACATATCTATGATATTCTTTTTCCCTCTGCCGGTATATAATCCGCTGGTTTTTCCTCCTAACCAGTCTTTTTCGTCGGCAACCTCTGCGGACCATGAAAACGGGTCTGAAAAAAGAAATTGAGCATTCTTTTCTTTCGCAATACGGTTCATCTCCTTAAGGTGATTTATGGGGACGGGAAGCTTGTCAATCATATTGAGAGAAGCAAGTGAAGAGATTGTATCGGATTTAAATGGAAGCGCCAGTGCATCCCCCACAATAAACTCAACTTTGTTTGTATTCCATGTTTCAGGCAGATTAAAAACTGTTTCTCTTGTCAGATTTCCTTCTTGATACAATGAGATGGTCATCCGCCTTTTTGTCATTAATTCTCTCGCAGCACGAATAAAGGAGAGTGAATTGTCAATGCCGATTACAAAGTCATTTTTTTGGCTCATTTCAAATGTAAAACGCCCAACAGCCGATCCCGCATCGACTGCAACTCCGGAATTGGATTGCAAAAGCTTCGACCATTCACGATATGCAGTTGATGCATTTTCTTCATGTAACAGGTCGGCATAATGGCTCCATAGATAGGACGACAATAAAGGACGCGATTCATATCTGGAAATTGATTTCACTTTTCCCTGTTTTGAGGCCGGGTCCAGAAACGCTATTCCATCTTGAATTGCATAAATATTTTTACATTGCGGACAGGTTAATGACCCTGTTAGAATATCTTCCCCAATCTCTTTTACAACCTCTTCTTTCAATTTGTATTCGTCAGGCAGGCAGGCAGGGCAGATCAGCATGTCTGTGAGCACTTTTTTCATTTAAATCTCCTTAACAGCAGGGGAGCAGTCCAGGCTCTTCTCAATTTTTTTCAAATTCTTTTTTTAGCAATTCGATATCAAGCGGTAACAGCTTATTCGGGTCATTGTACAGCAGCAGGGCTTCTGAAGGGCAGCTTTCAATACACAGTTCACAGCCCATGCATGCATCGATGTTATATACAAATTTTTCGTCTTTGATTTTTATTGCCTCAAAGTGGCATGCCTTCTCGCATTCTCCGCACAGTGTACAGGCCTGGCTGTCATGTTTTACAGAATACCCCGACGGTGCATACTGGGAGATGTTTTTATCTATCTTTTTTGACAGCTTTGTCGCCTCAATTTCCACACAGCATTTTGGGCAGCAATTGCAAATGATTCCGGTTAGACCTCCGGTTGCAACTTTCAGAAATGCATTGGTGATATGTCCGGTTTTCCGAGCCTCTTTTATGATATCCAGTGCCTCTTCCTGGGTAATCTGTATGGCATTGTATTTTTCTTTGCAGTGCTCAAGCCAGATCGGCGCGAAGTCCTGCCCGATAGCAATACATTTCCTTACAGGATGGCATCTTTCAGATTCTTTCTGATTTAATGCGCAGGGACAATCCATTGTCGCGATCAGTTTTGGATTTCTGAATAAAATTTTGTTTGCATATTTAAAAGGAATAACTCGTTTGTTTTGATCCCTGCCCAGGTCAATGTCTTCATTAAGTGTAAGAATCTTTGTAACATCATTCTTTGAGAGGATCTTTGAATGGTAACGATTAAATACGGCATTCGGAACAGCTTTTATCGGTTTGAACCAGGATAGAAGTACTACCGTGACTTTTGTGAGTAACCGTGAAACTGTTACATACTGTTTGTGGAAATAGAAATAGATAAAATTATGAAGAGCCCTGTCTATCCGCCATCCATGTCTTTTTAGAATGTCTTTTGACGATTGTTTCATGGAAATCCGTTATCGCTTAAATATGTGAAGGGCCATTGCGGCTGCATCAACCCCGAGAATACCACCGCCATTATGCGTCATGCCGATTTTTGGATTGTTTGCCTGGCGCTTTCCTGCCGTACCTCTCAACTGCTGGACAATCTCGTGGATCTGACCGAGACCTGTTGCGCCAATGGGATGGCCTTTTGAGGCAAGGCCGCCTGATGTGTTTGACGGATTTTTGCCATCCAGTTCAAGCCATCCTTCATCGATAGATCTGGGCGCATCTTCACCTTTAATAATTCCCAGTTCGATAAGGGTAATGATCTCGGAAGGAGAAGTGGCGTCATGCACTTCAATAACATCAATATCTTCCGGTCCTATACCCGCAACCTCAAATGCTTTTGGGGCAAGACGTTTTGTAATCGTGTCTTCCAAATCATGGCTGACTTTGCCGCTTCCGACTACAGATGCTTCAACCCAGATGGGCTTTTGAGTGAACTGGGCGGCTTTTTCTTTTGAACAGATGATCGCAGCGGCACTGCCGTCGCCGATTGGAGAGCACATCATTTTCGTAAGGGGAAATGAAATGTCTCCTGAATTCAGGACTTCATCCAGGGTTACTTCCTTCTGGTACTGGGCATTCGGATTCAGTTTGCCGTTTTTATGGCTTTTGACGGCAATTTTTGCAAAATGTTCCTGTGTTAAGCCGAACCGCTCCATGTATCTCCTTGTGTAGTAAGCATACATGTCCATAAAGATACTTTTGCTTTTTCCGCTGTTTGAAGACAGGATGCTTTCGTTTTTACCCTGTTTTTTCATGAAGTCTTCAAGAAACTGCATGACATTCTCAATATCCACAGCAGTACCAAGAGCCATGAAGGATTTCATTCTGTCCTTGTCGTAAAGTTTCTCAAATCCAACAACAAGCACACAGTCATAAAGACCTGCCCCCACAGCAGTCCATGCCAGGTGGAATGCCGAAGAAGAACTTGCACATGCATTTTCCACATTGAACATCGGTATGGTATCAATCCCCATGGCACTTAACGTAACCTGGGCTTTAATCTGTTCCTGACCGGTCATGATGCCGGGTGCCGCAGATCCAACATAGGCGGCCTCAAGAGCTTTTGAGTCAATTCCTGCGTCGGTAAGTGCTTTTTCCACAGACTCCCGAACAAGGTCTTTTATGCTTTTTTCAGGATACTTGCCGAATCTAATCATTCCGGCGCCAACGATGGCCACATCTCGCATTTATAACTCCTTTTGTTTATGGACTTCTTCTAAATCAGTCCTAATACGTAATATATGAATTGATCCGTTTTTTGATATCTTCCAAATAGTTTGGATTCTTGATTGTTATATTGACTGCCTGCTGTGGGCAGTTGGTCGCACATCGCCCGCAGCCGCGGCATTGAATGCTGTGAACGGCACGACCGTTTTCAATTTTTATCGCGTTGAAGCCGCAGGTCTCAATACAGGTTCCGCAGCCTATGCATTTTTCTGTCACTTCAATTGACAACCCCTCAATCGGCTGCATGATTCCATTTAAGTAGTCTCCCGGGATATGCTTGAGTGATGTCATCATGCAGCAGCAGTGGCAGCAGAAACAGACGCTGAGAAGCCTGCTTTTGTCAGGTGTAAGAAAAATGAAATTGTCAATTCGAACCTTGCCGGTCATTGGGATGAGGCCGACACCAACTGCCTTTTCGACATGGGCATGGGCCTGCTCTTTTGTAACTTTTCGGCTGACTCCGTGGGGCATCATCAGAGCTGTATCGCCCATAAAAAGACATCCGATTTCAGGAGTATGATGTTTACACTTTCGGGCCAGTCGACAGCCGCATTTATCCATTATGACATGAACAGAAGCCTTGTCAATAAAGTCATGAACGATTTGAGAAGGCAGCACTTCATTTGTAACGCCCTCAATATTTTTATTTACAGGCAGGTAAGATCTGCTGTTTTTTTTGGGATTCATCCAGGGGATGAGTCTCCTCAGGCCCGGAATTTTGCCGAGTTTAAAGATATTGAGAACGGCCATTGTAGGCCTTGTGCGGGCACCGCTTTTAAATATCCAGGACAATACCGCCTGTATCGGATTATCCCTGGCATCACGCTCTCTTGATTTTAAAAATTGTTCAAAGGCTTGCTTTGAAGAATACCTGGGCATCCAGTTCGCGGCTTTTTTGAACTTTTCGTTATTACAGAAAATAGTATATTCACCAACGCTTACCCAGCCTTCGCTCGCAGGGAAGAGGTGCAGCTTGAATGCTATTTTTGCTATAATTTTTAACAGAAAAGTCGGCAGCGGGATTACAATTGCACCTGCTGCCGTAAAGCACCATTTTGTCGGAACCGCATCATCTGCCGCAACATTGAATATGCCTGGAAGCTCTTTTTTAAACGCAATGTACATGGCTTCGCCAAGATCTTCCTCGCTTATCATCTGATTGTGTGTTGTCCTGCCTGCCGGAAGGGCTGTCAGCTTCATGGACCAAAGGTCTGAAAACATATTGTTGATATTGGGTCCGACGAGAAGTCCTGCTCTGAGGACTGTCAGGGTGATATCCGGATAATGGCTGAAAAATTCGGTTACAAAGTTTTCTACGTCGATTTTGCTCGAATTGTAATAGTTGTCTTCATTTCTCCGGAGGGATGATTCTTCCGTAAGCCCCAGAATGTTATCGCGGTGGGAACCGTATGCGGTCATGCTGCTTGTATAAATTACTTTTTTAACTTTATTTTCAGCACAGGCTTTAAATACGTTTCTGGAGCCGTTAATATTTATATCAAGTGTGCTTTTTTTGTCATGTATCTCTCCAACCACAAATGCCAGATGATAAACAGTATCCACGCCCTTAAAAATTTCAAAAAGCTTTTCACTTCGAATATCCTCACGGTGATAGGTAAGCTTATCATATCCGCCGGTCCAGGGTTTGCGTCCGATACCAATGATTTCATCCACTTCAGGATCAGCCTGCAGGCATGGCAGCAGCGTTAACGCAAAATAGCTGGTAACTCCGGTTATTGCGACTCGTTTGCCCATGTTTTTTTATTCTCCTATGCAATAAACAAAAAATATCCGCTCAAGGTTTTTTGTAATTTGAACAATGTTTCTCGGCAGCTTTTTCTTATTATGCCATATTGACTATAGAGTCAAGCAAAAAGTGGGCGCATTTTAATTTCTGTAGAATGAAAATGATTGTAGCGGTAGAGCTTAATTGTATACAGTATGCACACTATAAAGGGCATTCGGCCTGGCTGTTATGCGGGATGAATGCGGGGCAGGGGATGCAGCAGGTTATGTATAGTTGATGTATAATATCCGCCTGCCGGCAATCTGAAGATGGAAAAGGGACAGGCAGCGGGTATTGCCAGCTCATTTCCCGTTTATTCCATATGTTATGAGATTTAAGTAGGTATCCCAGACATTGTCAATGTGAATCTCTTTTTCAATTATCGGCAGATAATTGAGGTTTTCCATGGCTCCGATCAAGAAATTCGCGGCAAGTTTTGGATCTGTTTTTTTGATAAGGCCCTGTGAAATACATTTTTTAATATCGGATTCCAGCGGACTTCTTACGGACAGATAAGTCTGTCTGCCCAGCTGTTGAAGCTTTGGATCGGAGTCTTCCATTGCCTCTTTGCTGAGCTGAATGATAGAGCAGAATTCCGTGAGAACCGGTAAAACCATCCTGGCTCTTTGTTCAAGACGTAATAGAGGGTTTTTTATTCCGCGTATTCTTTCCCAGCCTTCAGAAAACAGGTCGCTGAAAATTCTTGGAACACATTCCAGCAGCAGTTCTCTTTTATCTGAAAAATAAAAGTAGAATGTTCCTTTGCCAACATTAAGTGCTTTGACCACATCAATGACTTTTGTTTCCTTGTATCCCTTTTCTCTGAAAAGTCTGCAGCCTGCTTCCAGGATACACTCCCGGGTTTTGAGGCCCTGCGCTTTTCTTGGGACGGCATTTTTTGCAGGTGATTTCTCTTCTTGAGGAAAAGGCCCGGTATTGTTTCCTCCAAATATGTCGGGCTGGGCAGATTCCATGCTTTTTATCTCTTCGAGAATGGCAATGAGAGGCATGCCCTGACTTTTTGCTTTTTTTATAAAGGAAAGTTTGCGGAGGTGAGATTCGTCATAATAGGCCATTGTCTTTCCTGTTTTTGTAGGCTGGTGGAGAAGGCCCTTTTGAAGATAAAAGTGAATCGTTCTGCGGCGAATATCGGTTAAACGTTCCACCTCGGCTATTCGAATCCATTTTATGGGATTACTCATTGGCAGACCTTTCTGTAGCGGCAGTTTCAAAATGTTTATTTCTTCTACCCTGCCGCCGGGTTAGCATTTCTTGTTCCTGTTTTTGGGTCTTCTGTTTTTCGCTGAAGTTCAGCCAGTTACTATCTATTAACTATACATATAATAGATAATTTTAAAAAACACAAGCAATGAAAAAAATGAATTTTGTTGAGGTTTTTATTTTTATAAATAAAAACAGCTATATGTAAATAATATTTAATTTTTGTTATTTAATTTCAAATTCTGGAAAATACCGTTCCAATGCTTGCAGGAGGGCGATTTTACTTGACTGTAAGGTCGGAACACATTATATGAACTGTGTCATAATGGAATATAATCATTAAAATCTAAATTGAGCGATTGTCGAGGCTTGCCCGCCTTCGGCGGTGTTG
>JAQYVL010000062.1 GCA_030145525.1 Desulfobacterales bacterium | reverse complement strand
ATGTTATTAACAGTTGTGTCGGCAGGAACATGTTTTGAATTCACCCCAAAAGTTTAGGTTTTTTTATGAGTACGAAAAGGGATTATTATGAAGTCCTTTCTGTTGGCCGGGATGCAACAGAACGTGAATTGAAAAAAAGTTACCGTAAACTTGCCCTAAAATATCATCCTGATAAAAATCCGGATAACAAAGAGGCGGAAGAACGATTCAAGGAAGCATCTGAAGCCTATGCTGTTTTGAGTGACGGAAAAAAGCGCCAAATTTATGATCAGTATGGGCATCAGGGCCTTGAGGGTGCCGGCTTTTCAGGTGCCCAAGGCTTTGATGATATTTTTTCCAGTTTTGGAGACATATTTGAGGATTTTTTTGGTTTCGGTTCCGGAAGGCGTTCAAGGAGTAGCGCTATAAGAGGGTCGGATCTTCGATATGATTTAAACCTTGAGTTTATGGAAGCGGCTTTTGGTACGGAAAAGAGTCTTTCTATTGAAAAAGCGGAAACTTGTCCGACTTGCAGCGGCAGCGGCTGTAGGCCGGGCACGCAACCTGAGGCATGTAACTACTGCGGCGGGACAGGTCAGGCAACGCGCACCCAGGGTTTTTTCACAGTAAGCACAACATGCCCTTCCTGTCGCGGAAAAGGTAAGACCATATCCGACCCGTGTTCCAACTGCAGCGGCTCTACACAGGTGCTTGTGGAAAAGGTCGTATCCGTAAAAATTCCCGCGGGGGTTGATTCCGGATCGAGGCTGCGTCTGACCGGAGAAGGTGAAGCTGGTATTGGCGGAGGGCCTTTCGGAGACCTGTATGTATTTATCAATGTAAAAGAGCATGAGAAATTTATCAGGAAAAATACAGATATTATCAGTACGATTCAGATTTCCTTTATTCAGGCATCGCTTGGTGATAAAGTAAAAGTACCCACCCTTGAAGGAGAAGAAACCCTTAAAATCCCAAAAGGGACACAATACGGGGAAACTTTTCGCCTGCCGGGCAAAGGTATTCCTTCATTACGAGGATATGGGAGGGGAGATCAGATTATTCAGGTTCAGATTGTAACACCGATGAATCTCAATAAAAAACAGGTGGCTTTGCTGAATGAATTTTCCAGACTGGAGTCGGATAAGCTGAAAAATAAACTTAAAAACATACTGAAAGGGACTGCTGCAAGTTAGATTATTTACATCCGGAAATGACCCTTTTTGATCTGATCTGAGTTCTCCGCTGATTTTCGGATGGACACCGGAACGGATTGTTTGGAAGAGTTAGGAGACATGAAACATGTTTGAGCTAAAAGTCATCGATCATTTTGCAGCAGCGCATCAGCTCAAAATGGTTGCAGAAAAATGTGAAAATCTTCACGGGCACAACTGGAAGGTTGAGGTTTGCGTGGTAGGGCAGAATTTGAACGAGGCCGGTGTTCTGGTTGATTTCGGAGAGCTCAAAGATTATGTTTCTCAGGTTATGGACTTACTGGATCATAAATTTCTCAATGAACTAGATTTTTTAAGTGATAGGAATCCGTCTTCTGAAAATATAGCCAAATATATCGCGGCAGAACTTCAGACACGCTTAGAGGATGGGCCGGTAAATATTTCCCGCATTACGGTCTGGGAATCTGAAAGCACATGCGCTACCTATGTTCCTGAAACATAAGGGCTTGTTTTATGCTGATGGATCAGCTCATCCCTTGTAATAATAGAAGAAACAGATTCAATATGTTTTTTGATTTTTTCGATTCCTCCCTCCTGGCGATCGATCAGGGTAACCACCTTAACAACTATAAGTCCTTCAGATTCTGCACGTTTAATGGCTTTAATGGTTGATCCCCCGGTGGTCACAACATCTTCCAGTATGGCCACCCTGTCTCCCGGCTGCAAGTCACCCTCAACCCACTTGATGATTCCGTGATCCTTCTGTTCCTTTCGAATTGAAAACGCATTGACGGGCTGCTGTTTCATTTCGGATACAAAAGCCGTGGCAACCGCTATGGGGTCTGCCCCGAAAGTAAGGCCGCCAACTCCTGCGAGATCCAGATTTTTGATTTCATCAAACATCATATGACCGACCAGAAACATTCCCCTTGGATTAAGAGTTGTGGGCTTGCAATTCACATAAAAGCGGCTCATTTCGCCTGAAACCAGTTTAAATATTGGAGTATCACTGTATTTAAAAGATTTTTTGCACAAAATACTGATCAGTTCACTTTTCATGTTTGCCTTCTCCGAATAAAGGATTTCGTGATAGAATATTGTTTGTTCAGAACAACAACTCGTAATATATTGTTTTAATAGAAGAAACGGTTGTTGGTTTAATGGTTCGAGAAAAAGCCTCCACTGAAGTGGAAGAAGCCTTTTATTAGGGATTCAGCGGAGGCTTCGAGTAAGGAAAACCTTTGACAGCACTCCCTAAGCTCAAGTGTGAACTATCAGTTAAATTCCATTTGGTCAAATCAAAACCTTACGCTGCGGGGAAAACTGTTGAAATTTTACATACAACATAATAGCTTTGCAGCTAAATATTTGGTATATAACATATCCTGCTTTTTATTGTGGAGAGCGGTTTTTGTTACGAAGCCATCAAGATTGTTTGATAAAATCAGGGGCAGGGAACCTTTGAATGACTGAAAATAGTAATGAAAATGCCATTATCCGGATGTTTCACGTTCATAAGCGTTTTGGTAAAAAAAATGCGTTGGCTGATATCAGCCTTGATGTAGAAAGCAATGAAATGCTTCTGATCAGCGGGCCCAGTGGAGCCGGCAAATCGACATTGCTGAAACTCCTTTATCTCGGTGAGACGTTATCGGAAGGCCAGATCCTGATAGACGGCATGAATCTTTCAAGAATTGCAAGCAGCCGAATTCCCATTTTAAGAAGGAAATTTGGTATCATTTTTCAGGATTACAAATTGATACCTACAAAAACCGTATATGAAAACATCTCCCTTGTGTTGGAGGTGAAGGGAATGAAATCTCGGTTTATCCAAAAAAAGGTAAATAGTGTGCTCAGAACAGTAGGAATGGAGGAAAGGCTGAATGCTTATCCCCCAAGCCTTTCAGGAGGAGAGCAGCAAAGAATTGCAGTCGCCAGAGCAGTCGTGGGAGGCCCGAAGATCATTCTTGCGGATGAACCAACCGGAAGCCTGGATCCTGAATCCGCCAGTGTCATACTGGACCTTCTGAAAGAGGTTCATGATAGTGGCGCAACCGTCATAATCGCAACTCACGACAGAGAGATTATCAAAAAGTCAAAAGGAAACGTTATTTACTTAAGAGAAGGGCGTCTGGAAAAGCCTTCAAAATCGAGAACTGAAAAGAAAAAAACAAAGACATCATGAGAACCGGAGCATTCTTATTTTTTACAAAGCGGGCATTTAAGGACATCAGAAGCAATCGATTTCTTCATATGGTTACAATCATAACCATTGCTTTGTCCATCCTGATCGTAAGTGCATTCGGCCTTTTTTTTACAAACGTGAATGATATCATAAGCTCATGGAAAAAAGGCGTTCGAATAATGGCATATTTGAATCGGGATATTGAGAAAATTCAACTCCCTGAATTAAAAAATCAAATACTTGCATTGCCGGGAGTTTCATCCGTACGGTTCATATCCAGGGATAAAGCCCTGAAGCAGATGAAACAGCAAATGAAAAGACAGGCATCTCTTTTTGAAAATCTAAAAGAAAACCCACTCCCTGATGTTTATGAAATTCGAATGAGCGCTTCAACACGGAACTGGGAGAAAGTGGAGATTCTGGCGGCTCAGATCGAAATGCTTCCTCAGATTGAAGGAGTTGAATACGGGCAGAAATGGCTCGGGCGTGTGACCGGAATTTTTAACCTCTTTAAGTTCGCAGGAATTGTAATGTGTTTTGTTTTTTTTATTGCATCTGTCTTTATTGTCGCAAATACCATTCGATTGCTATTTTATTCACGGCATGAAGAGTTTGAAATTATGCGCCTTGTTGGGGCTACAGATGGTTTTATCAAGGGGCCTTTCTATATTGAGGGAATGATTCAGGGAGTTTTAGGCGGGCTTATCGGAATTGCAGCTCTTTTTGTCATATATGTCATGATTACTTCTAATGTGGAACAGGGGGTTTCTTCCGGTTATTTCACGTTGAGATTCATACCCATTAAAATTTCTGCAGGAATTATTTTTTGCAGCATGTTTGCCGGATGGCTGGGATGTTACTTGTCGCTCAAAAAATTTTTAACATATTAATTGTTTTCTTTGCGCTCATTTTTCTGCCAAAGCCATCAAATATATGGGCGGAAAGCTCCTATGTCGGAAAAGGGGTTATTGTTTCTTCCCGTCTGAACGTCCGCCTTGAGCCCGGTACAGGCAGCAGTATAATAAAGGTATTGCGTCGTGGAAACGAAGTTCAACTCCTTTCATACGAAGATGGATGGTTGAAGATATCCCATAATGAGAAAGTTGGCTATGTAAGAAATCAGGAGAAATATATTCGTGTTACAAAGTTGCCGGAAGAAAAAGGGGAAAAAGATAATAAAAATCAGAAAATAAGATCCGGTTCGGAAGAGATCAGGTTAAAATTACGAAAACATCGGGCTGAAGTGAGGGCTTTTAGCAAAGAAGAATCAAAAATTATCAGCGGGTTGAATGAATTGGAACTGGCGTTGAATGAAAAAACGAAGCGTGTCAATGCGATTCGACTAAACCTTTCAGAAGTGGAAAAAAAGATAAAAAATGCCTCAGAAAAATCAGCAGTGCTTTTAAAGGAGATAAATCAGACCGAAAGATACATTGGTAAACGCCTCTCAGCTCTATATAAAATGAGCCTCATCGGTCCGATGCATATTCTTGCTTCTTCGGATTCCATGTATGATTTCCTTTATCGTAAATTTGTCATGGAACGTATTCTTGTTTATGATGAAAATGTTCTGAAAGCCCACACCCAAAACAGGCTAATCATGGCAAACCTGTTGAAGGAACTGGATTATGAAAAGAATGAAAAGCTTGTTCTGGAAGAAGATCTTGAAAATCAGATTACAATAATATCCGGTGAAAGAAGAAAAAGAGCCTATCTGCTGAAAGAGATTCGTAACAAGAAGTCTCTTGGGCTATCGGCCATTGATTCTCTCAGGCAGGCGGGGAAAGCTCTTGATCGGACAATATTGTCTCTGCATGGCAG
>JAQYVL010000061.1 GCA_030145525.1 Desulfobacterales bacterium | reverse complement strand
ATTTTCTACCCATTCTATTGTTTATATCTTAAAAACGAAATTAAATTAGATATTTGGGATAGATTCACTATAAAAACTACCACTTATGCAAAATCAAGCACTTATGGTTTTCTTTTGAATGGGGTTCAAGGGGTCGGAAGTTCAAATCTTCTCGCCCCGACCAAAAAAAAATAATAACTTACGATGATTTCGTAAGTTTTTTTATGCAAAAATCAAATGGCGCACAAATCGGGGTACAAAAAACATCGGATTTGCTTTGAGCTGGCCGTTTTTATGCGTTTTACTTCTTGGGTTCAAAGCTGAACTTTTGGCCGCCTATGGTGGCTTCGTACATTAAGCCCCCTTTTGCATGAACGAATACGGCCATACCCTTTTTGTAACTGGTTTCTGCCTGTGCCCCGGTAGCAGGACCGGCACTTGCGCCGGCAGATGCACCTTTGGTACCTGCTTGTGCCTGAACACCGGCAGTAATAGCGACGGCCGACGCCTGGGCATCAAAAGCAAACTCACCGCTGGTAAATTCATCGTAAGCACGTTTATCCTTGAAAAAAATAATCTCGCTGAGAACCTGGCCACCAGCCTGCCAACCTACGGACAATTTTACTACGGATGCTGTCCCGGTGACTTTACCTTCCTGGTACACCTGCCCCTTGCCGTAAGCCCCCCCGATGCCAAAGCCGGCTTTTCCAATAATCGGAAAAACCGCATAGCCATAAGCGTTTTTTAAAAATGGTTGTACTGCCTGGGATTTTTTAAATACTTCAATCGTACTTGAATAATTGTCGTCAGCTTGCGCCAGGTTCGAAAAATTCGATGCAAATATCATCATAACCAATAACACACAAAAACGATAAGTCTTCATTTTTCCCTCCTTTAATAAACAATCTTCATTTAAAAATCGTTCTTCCACTATGGAGAAATAGGTAAATTTAGCCTGAAAAATATCGTGCGCCTGTTTTTAATGCTGTTTTGAAAACCGCATCGTCCCTGAATCGTATTTCAGGTCAATGTAAAGATCTCCGTCTTTTATAAAATAAATTGCCGCTGCTGAAAGCCCATGAACAAACTCATCCTCCAGTGAACCCTCGGGGCAGGCTGCCATAGTGGAATGGGTTATCTTGATGGAAATGCGCTTCTCCTCCGTGGAGATGGAATAGGTACCTCCTTTCTGATTGCAGTCAGCTTTCACGCTGAGTGTCCCGTCTCCCCGAAATTGTACGGTATAGTTTTTGGGATCAGCCGGAACTGCCTTTCTATCATCACTGTATCGGGCCTGCACCCACTGCCAGACCGTGCCCTTAATTCCCTGAATATTCTCTTTCGTAAGCCGCGCGAGAACGTTGCTGTCATTGAGGATAAGCAGCATATTGTCCTTGATTTGCCATCCGCCGGTCTTGTCCAGTGCTTCCAAGAACTCTGTCTCCAGACTGAATTGAAGATCAGGACAGGACATACGGGTTGAACCGAGCGGGCCGAACTTCAATGAAGCACCGGCGATTTCATAGCTGCCGAAAAAATTGTTGCACCCGGCAAAGCCCGTTGCCCTTTTCTGTGCAGGATCAAACATGATATGCGGTTGATTTTCACCGGCCGGTGTTGAAACAGGTGCGCCACTGACCTCCGTCAATATCCATTTGGTGCCTTCAACCCCGGCAGCAGCCGGCATCATTACGCCTGACTCAGTCTCATCAAAGGAAATCAGAAATGCAGCCAATAATATCGCCCATCCCAAAACAACCGCTCTTTTGCTCATCTCATCTTTTCTCCTTTTTGCAGCACCATCCTTGCTAAGTAGCTATTTATTTGGACAAAACCACGCCGACATCCTTAGCGTAGCGATCCCACGCCGCTTGCAGTTTCTTCAGAGTTTCCGGCTTGTCATTGGCAAGATCGTTCGTTTCTCCAGGGTCATCAGCAAGGTTATAAAGATGCCATATTCCTGCCCCGTAAGGCGGTGCAACCGAAACCGCTTTGAGATCACCCTGCCGCATCCACTTGCCGTTTTGCATCTCTCCACCGACGAGATCGTCTTCATTGTAGACCGCTTTCGTCGATCCTGTCAGCACGCCTTTCAGCGACTTGCCCAGCATTCGCGCTACTTGTCGGTCCCGATATTTTTCAGGATGCGGTTTGCCTGCGAACTCCAGTATCGTGGGCATGATGTCCCAAACATATGAGAAGGCGTCAGCCTGCCGTCCGCCCTTTACACCGGGTCCTGCAATAATCAACGGGCTGCGTATTCCACCTTCCCCGACGGTCATTTTGAACAGATCCAATGGGCCTGAGCATGCAGACCCCCAACCCATACCATACGCATAGTGAGACATGGGGTTCCCAAGATTATCGATGCTATTATCAAACTGATTTTTCTCATTTTTTCTCATTTTCGCTGGGACATAACAGCACAAATTAACGATAGAAATACGCTGACAACCATTCGTCTCAAACAGCATTTGACTGAATTCATCATTTTCCCTCCATACTTTCGGATGAATAATAATTTATATTACCGTCTTCTGTTATTTCTTAAATTTTGTGCGAATTAAGCCCCTGTGGGCACAGGTTGTTTTTATATCCTGCCGTCCTGCCATTCAATCACCATCGTTTTGCCCTTTTGTTATGACTGGCGGGATGAACGCACTAATGAAAACAACAAATACAATGAGAATTCGAAAGGTAAACATTTTTCCCCTCTTTCAGCAGCACCGGCTGTCACAGCCACTTCTCTGCTTTCGTTTTCAGATATCTGCCGACCACAGGCACAGCGGACAAAGTCTTCACGAAAAATATGCATACTACACCGTTTGTAACCTCTACCTTCCGGGTAGAAATAGGGTTGTCCAGCTAAACGAACTGGAAAAGATTCAAAACGCCTCCGAAATCCCGACATAAAAGCCATCGGAATTTCCTTCCCCCATGGCAAAATCAACCCGGAAGTGTACGCGCCGCTCATCGCTCATTCGATATCGAATACCGCCGCCGCCGCTGGAATAGAAGCTGTCACTGTCCAATCCACTGTCGAAAAGTGCGGCCTCGCCGATAAACCCCACCAGTGCCCATTTTTCATAAAAATGCCAGCGGTACTCGATTTGAACACTCACAAGGTTCCTTGCCACATGCTCTCCGGCAACATAGCCTCTCAAGTCCGATTTTTGTCCCAGAGTGGACAACCCTGAGAAAGGTGTCTGTTCCGGAGTAAATCGGCCATACACTCTCCCGGCCACCACATGGTTGGGTTTGTATTGCTTATATCCGTTTAAAAATCCTTCCAGAACGTGATAGCTAACTTCGCTGCCGAGTGCCGATGGATAGAACATACACGACAACTCCGAATAAATCCCGGAAAATGGGAAAAACCGATTGTCTCTGGTATCATAGGAGATGACCGGTCCCAGATTGGCACTGGTTGCATCTTCCGCTTCCATAAATCGCAAATACTCGGCGCCGGAATCGTTGTCGGGAGAATAACTCCGCCAGGACACAATGCTTTTCAAACCACCAAAAAAATTCGGTGCAAGACGGTATTGCCCCTCAAGAAAAACAGCATTGAAGCTGGTGGTAAATTCCGCCGTATCAGGAAGACCGGACACATCCAGGATGCTTCGAATCCTGCCGTTGGCGATACCCGCCTTTAATCGGTAGTCCTGATTCGGAAAAAGCGAGCCGCCTAATGCCAATATATGGCTTTCGCGATCTGAATAAGCACCTATCAATGCGATAGACGAAGCCTGCAATTCGTCATCTTCCGGGTCCATATCAAAAAGGATCATGCCCGTGACCCCGCCCCCACTTCCGAAATTCGGATTGGACATGACAAGGGGCACCGCGACAAACTCCATATTATATTTCTCTTTCAGGCCTTCCCGGGCATATACCCGACTGCATAGCAAAAGAAGAAGCGTGACAAAAATGAACGTAAAACTGGCAAATGTCTGTTTCAAATAAAATACTCCGAAATCGTTTCAGCACATCTTAAAATCAATATATCCAAAAGAATAAAAATATTTTACCCGGGCTAAAACCGGTTCCATAATCAGACGAAATGCTAAAATTACAATTAAATTAAATTAAGAGCTTATCACGACATTGCTGTCTCAACTATCTATTGAATAACAATTAATATGTCAATAAATTTGGATGCCCATTATATTGAGATGGTTGAAACCGATTAAAGTAATGGACAGTCTCTTCAGTTCGTACTGACATAAACCAATTTAAATTGGTGGTTATCTCCTAATTATATTTAAAACTTACGCCGTTTTGAAAAATTAACATATGCACCAAATATTGTGTTTTGAAAAAGTGAAGAGTAGCTTTTGATCTCCGCCAAACGTAAATACCTTTTTATTGATATCAAAAAATGTTTGTTATATTAATAAACTATGATGGCAACAGAAAACTCCGTTGAAAAAAATAATTATACAAGTTTCATACGGCAAAATCCGAAATCAAATGGGTATGCTAACATCGGGTTTCTGCTGATCGCCTGCTTCATCATCTTTCCTGGCCTCATCGCTTTTGATTGCGGCGTCGTCAGCCTTCCCGGGAAAGTTTTAGCTGACAATCATCAAGCCAATCCAAATGTTGGACTAAAACCGTTTGATCACATTATCCTCACCTGGATGGACAACCCTGCCACCTCTCAAGCCGTAACATGGCGCAGCCCTGTTGATTTCAAAAAATCAGCGGCCGAAATTGCACCGGCGGAAGCATCGACGGATTTCGTAAATAACGCGAGACAAATTTTAGCCAAAACCTCCTCTTTGAAAATCGATAACAAATTCGTTTACTACCATTCGGTCAACTTTACAGATCTAAGTCCAGATACGCTGTATGCCTACCGGGTAGGCAACGGCAGCATATGGAGCGAATGGTTTCAGTTTCGGACCGCCAGCCGTCACGCCGAAACGTTTTCCTTCCTCTATTTCGGTGATGCCCAGGAAAATATTTTTTCTCTCTGGTCTCGAACCATACGCACAGCCGTCCTGAAGTCTCCCGAGGTCCGATTTATGATTCATGCCGGCGACATGGTGAACCGCCAAAATTATGATCGCGAGTGGAACGAGTGGTTCAACGCCGGCGGTTGGATTTTTGCCGCGATACCCAGTATTCCGGCAATCGGCAATCATGAATACAGAAAATGGAAAAATAAAAGCCGTACACTTTCCAAATTCTGGAGGCCACAGTTCACCCTGCCGCAAAATGGGATTTCCGGACTGGAGGAAACTTCTTACTACCTTGACTATCAGGGCACCCGATTCGTTGTTCTCAACTCTATTGAAAAAATGGAACCGCAGGCCCGGTGGCTTGAAAACGTGCTGAAACGCAATCCAAACCACTGGACAATAGTTATCTTTCATCACCCCGTGTATTCTTCGATTCCCGGGCGTGATAATAAAATGGCAAGAAAACACTGGGAACCGCTATTTAACAAGTTTAAGGTGGATCTGGTTCTGCAGGGACACGATCACGTTTACGCCCGTGGACGGGGCCCTGGAAAGGTTGATGGACCCGTCTATGTTACCTCCGTCAGCGGAAACAAGATGTATAATCTTGCCCGCGCTGAATGGATGGACCGGGCGGGAGAGGATATGCAGCTTTTTCAGGTAATCACCATTTCCGGAGTAGTTCTCCACTACAAATCAATTATGGTGACCGGGGAGGTCTTTGACGCTTTCGATCTGCTTAAAAAGGATGGGAAAACCAGGAATTGATAAATAGAATTCCTGTCGAGTGAGCTGAAACTGAATTAATGCCCATCCGGAATATGGAATGAACACGAATCAGTTCCCCCTTATATAAAACCGTTTGCCCGGCAGATCGTTTACCAGAGAAGACGAACCTACATACACCCTGTAATCTGTCGATTCGACGACCCAATCCGAACGGTCTTCATCATAGTAGGCAAGGTTCTTTGCGGGAACCGTGAATTCAATTTGTCCTGTTTCACCGGGATCCAATCTTTTTTTAACAAACCCTTTCAGTTCTTTCACCGGACGGTCTACTTTGGACCTTTCGCATCCGACATACAACTGAACAATCTCATCCCCTGCTATTCCCCCGGAATTGGTGACCTCCACACTGACTTGAAGATATCCATCAAGGTCTATTTCGGATTGAGCCAGCTGAAGATTGCTGTATGTAAATGTGGTATATGAAAGCCCGTAACCAAAAGCAAAGGCCGATTCATAATCATTTTTATCCATTAAACGATATCCGTGGTATAAATCGTATTCAATGGATTTCGCCTTTTTATCAAAAAAAGGAAGCTGATCTTTGGATTTAGGGAATACGCTCGGAAGTTTTCCACTGGGATTGACGTCGCCGAACAGAACATCTGCAATCGCGTGTCCGCCCTCCATACCCGGATACCAGGCCATTATGATAGCCGGAATGCCATCTCTCCAGGATTCGGTAATAATTGCACTCCCGCCCACAAGAATGACAACCGTATTGGAATTTTGTGCGGAAACGGCCTGAATCAGGATTTCATCATGCCTGGTAAGGGAAAGAGAGTCACGATCTCCGCCATTTGGAGAAAATGGAATATTTTCACCCTCTTGCCGATGGGTATAACCGACGACAATGATGGCGGCATCCGTATTACAGGTTGTTTTCACAGCTGAATTTATATCCCTGCCATTATCAAATTGTATTTCAACTCCGTTACCTGCGGCCTTACTTATGCCCTCCAGAGGTGTCACGACATATGGGGGGCGCACCATACTGCTGCCTTTATCTCCGATATTTTCCGCTGCGGCAAGCCTTCCGATGACAGCCAACCTTTTGATTTTTGATTTGTCGATAGGCAGTATGGGATTTCCGGTTTCCGGAATATCATCGTTTTTTAACAATACAATCGACTTCTGCGCCACCTCCCTGGCTAAAACCCTGTGTTCTCTGCATGCCACCTGTTGAAGGCCATATCGTTCATGTTCACCGATTTGCGCAAACCTGACTTTTTGTTTCAATATCCGAAAAACCGCATCATCGATCAGTGATTCCGGCACCTGTCCGGATTCAACTATTTTTTTCAATTTTTTACCATAATGCCAGGCAAACGGCATCTCTATATCCAGACCGCCGGTAATTGCCGCATGGGTATCCCGAATTCCCAATAAAAAGTCAGAGATGACAAAACCTTCAAACCCCCATTGTTCTTTTAAAATGTCCCGAAGAAGATAAGCATTATGACCGCAATGCTCTTTATTTACCTTATTATAGGCGCTCATAACCGAGACGGCCCCCTCATCGACACATCGCTTGAAGTGAGGCAGATAGACTTCATGAAGCGCCCGTTCGCATAAGCGGACATCTACTTTGAAACGGGTATTCTCAATACTGTTTGCTGCAAAATGTTTGATACAGGCCATGACATGCCGCTGTATACCCCGCACAAGTGATGCCCCCATCTCACCCAGATGAAATGGATCCTCGCCGTATGTTTCCTGCGCACGTCCCCAGGCCGGGTGGCGGAGCAGATTGATGCACACACCGCCAAAATAATTAGCCCCCTGTGATCTTGCCTCCACACCGATGGCATCTCCTACCCGCTCTTCCAGTTCAATGTCCCATGTTGCTCCCCGGCCCATTGTTACCGGAAAACAGGTTGAAGCAGACATTACAACACCGCGAGGACCATCCGTAAAACGAATACCCGGTATACCCAGACGAAAATTCTCACCTGCCGGATACGGTCTTTTATTATATGCCAGTTGCATCTCAACTGTGCCCGGTACCAGCGGAGTGTCTCCGGACATCTGATGGATCTTTTCCGAAAGACTCATTTGTGAAAGCAGATCTGCAGCTTTTTCCCTTATCTGTTCTCCGGTGAGGGCTTCTGTGGCGGTTAACGCTCCCCATATACCGGGAACCATTTTTACCTTTGCCATTTCACATCCTCCTGCCAAAGCATACTTTCTTTTTTAGGGATAATATAAAAGATGGCTTCGTAAAAAGTCCAATTTCGGCGTTGCGCTGCATCTCTCGTCAGTACCGTTAAGCGAAGCGCAACGGTTAGCCGATAGGCGTGAGTAGACTGACTACACACGCCTTCGGCTACCGCTGGCACGGTATTCCTCGGGATTTGCGCGCCTTGAACTTGAACTTTTTTCTTTGCCATCAGAATTTTGACTTTTTACGAGACTGTCATAAAAAGCCGCCGAAAAAAGGGTTGTCATTTCCAAGGCCATCGGACTCCGGCACAGCTAAAACAGCTGAAGCCGCTCCCGATAAACATCGACAACTGTTTCAGGGTCACCGGTTACAACAATATTTTCTTCAATCCAGTCAGGTGCCCGGCCTCTTCTTACCATGGTTTGAATCTGATGTTTCATTCCCTCCCAGAAATCGCATCCGCCTTCGGTATCGAAAAGGATAATGGGAACCTGTTCCATAATGGAAAGCTTCATGTTGCACAGGGTGATTCCCAGTTCTTCCAGTGAACCAAGGCCTCCGATATTAAAAATCGGAAAGGAAGTCACTTCAAACCATTTCTGACGGCTGTGACGGCACGTTGCCTGAAATACCTGACAAAAATCTACATCCGTTGTCATTGACTGGTCGGTAATATCCAAAAAATTAGCGCCGGAAAGGATACCTCTTTTCCGGGCCTGTGTATTGGCCTCTTCCATCACACCGCTGCCGCCTCCGGTTACAATGCCGATGTTTTTCCCCCAGAAGCCGACAAGGGCATCCATAAGACTCCCCAGTCTTTTTACACCATCTTCGGACAACTCCATTGTAGAGCCGTAAAAGGCAAAAAGCATGGATTTATGAAAATCAGCAAGTCGCTCCGGAACAACGAAATAGCCCATTCCATCCCGCATGGTATGAACCATTATACGGCGATTCAGTTCGCAAACCCAATATACGTCAATTCCAAACGTATGATATTCCTGAAGCCTGTGATGATCCTGCTGGGAGAGAAACGGCCCGTGCTCACATGAAGGCTCATAAAAATAGATTGATTCAATTCTGCCTTCACACGCCAGGTTGATGATATCACGGTGCTCCATCATATTCGGAAAATATTTCAGGACAATCACCGCTTTCTTTTCACTCAGAGAATTACGAATTTTTGAAGTGGCGTACACATGATTGCATTTGCTCTGGGGAGAAAAATCTCGACGTTCGGAAGTGCACTCCGCTTTAGAAACCCTGCAGGGAGTTTCGGGAGAATTTATAAGTATCCGTGCTTTGCCGAAATCCTTCATTTTTTTTTCAAGCACCGCTGCCGGCTTATCCAGGAAGTGGCAGTTAGTCGCCTTTTCTTCACTAAGCCGGGCTTCGAAGTCTTTCATGCTTTTATAAGTAGTTTGCGAATCCGCACCTTGTGCAACTTTTCTCCGCTCTACTGTCCGGTGCTTCGACTTGCCGTAAATACGGGCGGAAATCAACGGATTGACCAGAGGATGATCGCTCTCGTTCACAATTTCCAGATATATCCCGATACCACGGGTTTTAATCGGATCAAGAACGGTTGCCGGGAGATTTCGACCAAGGGAAAATCCGCCCTGCAAAACAATATAGTGCTCATGCAGATACATGGAGCAGGTTGTAATAACGCCTTTTTTAGGAGAAATTGTCAGTGCGGAAACCGGTTTTTGAATCTGGTAACGGTCGAGGATTTCACGGCCATCTTCATGAAGCAAAATCCGGGACAGTGTTTTCTTATTGATCCCTTCCTTTAATTCACAAATTACTTTATGAGGAGCAATGAAGATCCTTCCGTCACTTGAGATTGAAGTGGATGCAGGAAGTTTAAGTTCTGCTCTTTCAATGGCAGCCAGCACCTCATCTGATGTCAAAAGCGCTTTTGGATCACAAAATACCAGACGTCCCACTGGCAGGCCTGCATCAAAAAACTCTCTCAGCATATCAAGCCCCGGATAACCGGGAATCACAGGAGAAGCAACCTGCGTAAGGGTCAATACTTCACCCTCGAGATTTTCAGCGAAAGGCTGCTCACAGGTAATCTGAAATCCAAGCCTCGCAATTCTGGAACGCTCGCTGAATACAATATGCTCCGGCTGATGCCTCAGGTGATCAATCAGATTCTGAGAAAGCCCGAATTCTGTCTGAAATGTGATGGACTGTTCCCCGGAATGGATAATTTTTGAAATAATACCGTCATCCGATTGTAATAGTCCGCGATAAGAACGATTATCTCGACCCGCTTTCATCATACTCCTTTCATATCCATATTCCAAAAAACGATGCCAAACTTCATTCGTAATGCAAACAAGGTTACGAAGATGACCTCTAATTTCTCATAGATGCCGTTCAAGTGTCAAGGCAGGAAGCATGGAGTGCGGGAGAATTGCTCAAAATTTTTCTTGAAAAAAGATACGGATATAAATAGAATTTCGAACACTACAGAAATATTTTTAACGATACATGAAATGCCGGAGTCTTTAAACATGGTAATTCTGGGTTTGTCTGATATCCACGGGGATCTGTCCAAGATCAATAAAATTGCCGCATCTGTTTCTGCTTCAGACCTAATCCTGTTAGTCGGTGACATTACCCATTTCGGCAGAGAGGAGGAAGCGGGAACGATTTTGGGCGTAATCAAAAACCTTAATCCGCATATACTTGCGGTCTCCGGAAATTGTGATTTCCCCCAGGTTGAATATTATCTCGAACATGAAGGAATAAGCATACATCGTTCAGGAAAGCTGATAAATGGTATCGGATTTATAGGCGCCGGCGGATCACTGACTACTCCTTTCAATACTCCCAATGAAATGTCGGAGGAGGCTCTTTCTTCCTGTCTTGACGAAGCGATATCGAATTTACCGCCGGATATTCCGTTTATCCTTGTTTCTCATCAACCCCCTTTCAATACATGCTGCGACCGGATTCATTCGGGTGAACACGTTGGGAGCCAGTCTTTGAGGATCTTCATTGAAAAGCATCAGCCTTTGATATGTTTCACAGGCCATATTCATGAGAGTATTGGAATAGACACCATCGGTAAAACAAAAATTATCAATCCTGGACAATTCAGCCTGAAAGGATACGCTGTAGCGGAATTGGACATGGATTCAGATGATCCTGTTCAGGAGCTGTCCGTTCAAACCGTATAATTGCTTTTTTTCTGCAGTGCATCGGATTATCATTACAAAAGTATAAATTAAGTTTCTTCCATGCCCTTACTTCATCTTGTTGTATCAAAGAGCCTTGTTTCGCTTCTTTCCCGAAAATACGGTGAATGCCGTTCAATATGCTACACGGTTACCAGAAGAGCTTCCATTAAAGATATCATTGAATCTATGGGAATTCCACATACTGAAATCGGAGAAATCTGCAGCGAAGGGGAAAAGTTCGATTTCGGGTTTATTCCGGAAACCTCAATGACTATTAATATATTCGGAATCTTACCCCCATTTGACGTCACTTGTCCGACCTATCTGAGATCTGCGCCCTTAAAGAAAATCCGCTTTATCGCAGATCTCAATGTCTCAAAACTTGCGACGCTTCTTCGCATGTCAGGGATTGATGCGGAAATCTCTCAGGATTTATCAGACAAAGAAATCGCATCGCTGGCCCATGAAAAGCAACGAATTGTTCTCAGTAAAGATCTGGGACTCCTGAAGCATCGGAAAATCACATTTGGGCGGTATGTCCGATCGGTTTATCCGGAAGAGCAGCTTAAAGAAATCATCAACTTTTTCAACCTTAAACCCCATCTTCTGCCTTTTTCACGCTGTTTAAGATGCAATACCTCGCTGGCTCCTGTTGAAAAAAAAGATATTTTATCCCGGCTGCAGCCGAAAACACGTCTTTTTTTCCACAGTTTCAAAATTTGTATACGCTGCGACAGGATTTACTGGAAAGGCTCCCATCATGAGGGGATGCTAAAGAGAATGCAGCAATCCGGAATTATCCAGGTGTGAGAGAAAAAAATCTCCATAGGGGATTGTTCTTGATTGAACTCTTTGATTTATCTTGACATTAACTGTCAGTTAGATTAACATTTTTATTTATCCGTTGGATATTATATTAAAATGCTTATTATCGCTCCCCAGGAATTCCATGTCTTAAATAATTATCATATATATTTATTGGACCGTTGGCTTGAAGGCAGATGTTTTCCCTTTATCAGGGGATTACAATGAGAAGGTTTCCGTTATGGAAACATTTCTAAAATCAGGAACTTTTAATTTAGTAAGGAGGAGGTCAGTGTTATGTCAGAAGGGATAGTAAAATGGTTTAATGACAAAAAAGGATTTGGTTTTATTGAACAAGATTCTGGAGGAGATGTATTTGTTCATCACACTTCAATTAAAATGGACGGTTTCAAAACACTCTCGGAGGGAGAAAAAGTAGCTTTTGATGTAGAGATCGGCGATAAAGGACCGGCAGCTAAAAATGTCGAACGGTTATAACAAATCAAAGTAGCCGGCAGGGCGTCTCTCAGCAAATATAGCCGGGCGCTGACCCTGTCTGCTCCTCTATATAATTAAAGCTCTATATTTTTTCGCCAAGAAAAAATTCGTATTCGACTTCAAAACGTCATATCATAGCCGGCAGCATATTATTGTTCCGCTGAAAAGATATTAAAGATGTACTGTAAGTCTGCGGCCCAAAAACCCCTCAACGACACAACCCTGTTCCCCGGTAGTTATCCCCGGCAGTTCTCCGATGACCAACCGGTATAAAATCCAGAATATTAAATCCATGCAAAAAAGAGACTCATAATAGTATTTGACAAACCATAATTTATTGAGTAAGTATTACTCACCTAATAATGTGACAAGATGAAATATAACATTCTGTATCTATCTGATTTCAAACTTGATACTCAAATATCGTCCTGAAAAATTTCCACCCCATTGTGTTTGGGTACTTTTTTCTTTTTCAGGCAAATAAAATCAACATACTTTTATGAAATGAGACCACCAAAAAACAAAGTATCCCCGCCAGGCCGCATCAAAATTGTCCGGGCACTTAAACAGCTTTTGGCGCAAAAGGATTTCAATTCCATCACAACTGCAGAAATTGCAAAAACCGCCGGTGTAACAGAAGGTCTTATATATAAATATTTCAATGACAAACGGGATCTGCTCTATAAAGTTCTGCTGGAGCTTTTTGAAATGTTTCTTCAGAAGATGAAGAAGGATCTTTCAGGGATAGAAGGCGCTTTGAACAAACTTCGTAAGATCATACAGTTCAGTCTTTACTGGTATGACCGACAGAGGGTTTTTACCCGGATCCTTCTTATTGAAGCCAGAAATTCTCCTGATTTTTACAAAAGCGATGCCTACCAAAAGTGTGTTCGTGAATACAGCAAAATCATAATTGATATTATCAACGAAGGGATCGAAAACGGAGAAATTCAAAAAAATATAAAGCCTAGTGTAATCCGGCAGGTTATCCAAGGGTCAATAGAGCACGCATGTCTGCCTGCGATAATTTTTGATAGAAAAATATCCCCGAAATCTATCGCGGATGACCTTTGCAGTACAATATTTATGGGCATAAAGGATGATCAATTCATAAAAAGCCAAAGTTCTGATGGCAAAGAAAAAAGTTCAAGTTCAAGGCGCGCGAATCCCGAGGAGAGAGTCGTAGTTAACCTACGTCGCAATGACAAGGGATGAAGCGCAACACAGAAATTGGACTTTTTACGAAGCCATCGCGGCATATAGGAAGTTCGTTTATCAGGTAAAACAAGGAGGGAAGAATAATGGCACAGTCAATTGCAGACCGAAGGGATGTTGATTTTGTTCTTTACGAGCAGCTGGAGGCCGAAGAACTTGTCAAGATGGACAGGTATAAGGACCTTAATAAAAAAATGTTTGACATGATCATCACGGAAGCTCGAAATTTTGCAATCAAAGAGATCCTCCCGCTGAATGAGGAGGGGGACAAAATCGGTCTTAAATTTGAAAACAACCAGGTAAAAGTTCCGGAATGCTTTCATCGTCCGTTCAAATTGCTCCAGGAAGGGGAATGGATTGCCATGAACGAGGATCCTGAAGTCGGCGGGCAGGGCCTTCCTCATCTGATCACTCAGGCATCCATGGAGTATATTATGGGCGCTGATTTTTCTTTTTCCGCATTCGGGATGGTATGTCACGGTGCTGCAAAAATGATTGAGCTTTTTGGTACGGAAAAACAAAAAGAACTTTTTCTGAAAAAAGTTTACTCGGGTAAATGGGGTGGATCAATGGTCCTTACAGAACCCGAAGCCGGTTCGGATATCGGTGCACTGACGACGACCGCTGTAAAAAATGATGACGGCACATATTCCATTTCCGGAAACAAAATATTTATTACATGCGGTGAGCATGACATGAATGAAAACATCATACACCCGGTTCTGGCGCGCATCGAAGGCGCTCCCAAAGGCACAAAAGGAATTTCAATATTTATTGTTCCCAAAATATGGGTAAACGATGACGGAAGCCTTGGCGAACCCAATGATATCGTATGCACCGGAATTGAAGAAAAACTGGGTCTCCATGCCAGTCCGACAACCTCACTGACATTCGGCGGTAAAGGAAAATGCCGCGGATTCCTCCTGGGCGAAGAAAATAGAGGAATGATGGTAATGTTCCACATGATGAACGAGGCCCGCCTTGGCGTGGGTGCGCTGGGACTCTTTAACGCATCCTGCGCATATTTATATGCGATTAACTATGCCAGGGAGCGTATCCAGGGACGGGATCTTGCTGATTTTGCAAACAAGGATGCACTTCCTGTTTCAATACTAAAGCATCCGGATGTCCGCAGAATGCTTTTATGGATGAAATCTTATGTCGAAGGCATGAGAAGTTTCGTATATTATACAGCCCACCTTTTTGACAGGGAAGCTTGTGCAACAGATAAAGAAGAAAAAGAGTATATAACAGGGCTCATTGAAATCCTTACTCCGATTATAAAATCCTATTGTACCGACCGCGGATTTGAATGCTGTGTTCAGGCGATGCAGGTATACGGCGGGTATGGATATACAAAAGATTTTCCCGTTGAACGTCTCATGAGAGATTCAAAAATCAATTCCATTTATGAAGGTACCAACGGCATTCAGGCGATGGACCTTCTGGGCCGGAAACTTGGCATGAAAAAAGGGATGCTCTTCATGAATTTTATGGTTGAAGTCCAAAAGATTATCGCAAAGGCCAAGGAAACAGAGGGGCTTGAAGCTCTTGCCGTCAAACTGGAAGAGTCACTGGGACTTCTCGGAGAAACGGCGATGCACATGGGGAAAACTGCAATGTCGCCGGATATGAAAGTGGCGTTTTCCTTTGCTACACCATTTCTTGATGTCATGGGAGATGTAATCATGGCATGGATGCTGCTGTGGAGAGCAACCGTATCTGCCCCCAAGCTGAAAAAGATTGTAGGTGACACGGTCGGAGATGAAAGGCTTGAGAAAATTAACAAAAACAAAAATGCCGCCTTTTATGAAGGTCAGATTAAATCCGCAGAATACTTTATTGAAGCGATTCTTCCCGCAACACTCGGAAAAATGAACGCAATTAAAAATAGCAGTTCCGCAGTAGTTGATATGCCGGAAGCATCCTTCGGCGGTTAATGCCCGAAATTGATTCAATGCAAATGGCCTTTTTGCCGTAGTCGGCAGGAGGCCATTTTACATTATCCTATTTTAAAAGATGAATAATAAATTAAAATACAGCCAGGAAATATTTCCCGGGATATACCGCATTACCCTTCCATTGCCGGGAGATAAACCAGGACCTGTCAGCGCTTATCTGTTTGTCGGTAAAAAGACGAGCCTGCTGGATACTGGTACAGTCAAAGCGAACATTAAACTGCAAAAAGCGTTTACGGAGCTTTCTGTACATCCGGAAGACATTCAGCAGGTTGTTATCACTCACGGCCATATGGATCATTACGGTTCTGCCAGTTGGGTTGTATCGTCTTCAGGCGGGAGAGCAAAAGTTTTTGCTCACAAAAGCGATTCCGCACGCATTGAAACCGGCGCAGATATATCCTCAAATACCTATCGTCGATTTCTGAAGCTGATGGGGGTTCCCTACTGGCATCGCCATGGCTTGCGTATCCTGCAGCTCATTTTTGGGTCAATGGCAAAAAACTGCCGTGTCGACGGACACCTTAATGACAATGAAACGATTCAGATGGGAGACTATGAAGGGCGGATAATTTCCACACCCGGGCATACAAAAGGTTCCATCTGCATTTTTCTGGAAAACGAGGGACTGCTTTTCTCAGGGGATCATATTTTATCCCATATAACTCCGAATGCACTGATAATGCTGGAAGAAGGGCATGATTTGCCTAAAAGGCTCAGCCAAAAAGAATTTTACGAATCGGTGGATAAAATAGAAAAGCTTGAACCTCAAACCATCCATCCTGCCCACGGGCCGACGATTTCAAACCTTTCTGCGGTTGCAGACATGTACCGATCGAGTTTTGATGAGCGTGAGAAAAAAATACTCTCCATAATTGAAAAAAAGGGATTCAGTATTTATCAAATCGCCCGGAAGCTGTTCCCCAACATGGACACCCGTCGCCTGCCTCTTGAAATCTTTTTATCCATTTCCGAGGTGTTTTCCCATTTACAGGTTCTTCAGCTTAAAGGCATCATTGAATTTCAGATTGAAAAAGGGATGCTGAGTATAAAGCGTAAGTAGTGTACAGGTTGAGGAATTGAGGGATTGAGAGATTCAGGAATTCAGGGATTAAATGTGATCAAAATTTAATCATACAGTCTTTGTAAGTTTCTGTCTTTCCTTACGGATCAGATAAAAAACTTACACTTTCGATTGAAAAGCATCAAACCAAATTCCAAAAATCTATCACAACTTCACAAGTCCCACCTAAACCTTAATATTTGAAAGGGAGCTCTGAACGCTGCATGGTAAAGCCCCGTTCAGGACATATCATTGTATCCCGAAAGTAGCATCTTGAGTCGTAATATTTAAAGATGTCACCGCAATGTTATTATATGTCTGGGACGCTCTACCTTCTGTTGAAGCAACTATACTATATGTTCCTGGCGGCAATTTAACACTATAGCTGCCACCGGCAGCTATGCCTTTGGAGATGACTTCAATCGGTTCTTCCGTGCTGCCGTCACATGCAGCGTTGGTCCTGAAGCTTAAAAACGCTGTTTGATCATCATCTGCATCCTCAATTGTAACCTCTCCGTTAATTGTTCCGATTTCGGTTGTT
>JAQYVL010000060.1 GCA_030145525.1 Desulfobacterales bacterium | reverse complement strand
GACAACCTCGGCAATACCCAATGCGTTGGAAGAAATAACAATGTGTCCCGGTGTACCGTCGCTGGAGTCGTCGATATATTCACCACCGTTGGGCCCCGACATGACTACGGTAACCGTTTCCCCTTCAATGGGATCACCTTTGCTGCTTTTTACCCGGAACTGAACAGTAGAGGTTTCATTAACACCGGTTCCGGCAAGGGCGATCCGTTCCGGTATTGCAGAGACAAACTCTATGGAAGAAGCATTGGCGCTCAGAATTACAACACTGGTGGAGACGTTTGCAGTCCCGGCTCTGGCGCTGATGATCGCGGTTCCGGATATTCTGGCAGCCGTAAATGTAGCAGTAGCCACTCCGGCGTTTGTGGTTGCCGTTCCCGTGACCGTACCGAAACTGGAATTGTCGATCTCAAAGACCACCAGGGTTCCATTGGCCACAGCGCTTCCCTCACTGTCAAGAACGGTTGCGGTAATCGTTGCCGTTCCTCCAAAAGCCACTGCTGTTGGATTCGAAGAGAGAGTGATGCTGCTCGGCGTGGCACCGTCATAAATTACAATTGTTTTTGGCGTTTCACTGGTTAAGGCGCCAGCCGTAGCCGAGACCTGTACTTCACCGGTAAGGTTTCGGGATGTAAAGGTTGCGGTTGCAACACCGGAACCATTTGAAGTGACACTTGCCGTAATGTATGCGAGTTCCGGACTATCCAGGGTAAAAGCTACCTGGATACCCGGCATTCCAGTTCCATTATCATCATAGAGTGTTGCCGTGATCTGGGTTGTGGAATTGAACGCAATCGAATCCTGCAAAGCACCCATAACAATTACCGCGGGCGTTTGTGCCTCCTCCGTTGGCGGAGGACCCGGTTCTTCCTCTACCCCATCGTAATCGCTCGTAAAACATCCATAGATCAACGCACACCCAACGAAAATAACGAATAAACGTATAAGTTGTAATCTCATGGTTTGAACTTCCTCCTTATAACAGTCCCTGTCGGGCAATCCTTACTTGATGGCTTCTTAAAAAGTCCAATTTCTGTGTTGCGCTTCATCCCTCGTCTCTGCGAAGTAGGCTAACTACATCTCATTCCTCAGAATTCGCGCGCCTTGAACTTGAACTTTTTACTTTGCCATCGAAATTTTGACTTTTTACGAATGCATCTTACTTTATTACGCTAAAACGCTATGTCAGGTATGTGTTTCAAGGCGCACGATCTTCGGAGTGATGAAAATCAGCAGCTCATTTTTCTTTTTCGAAACATCTTTCGATTTAAAAAGCCATCCAAGTATCGGAATTTTTGATATTAATGGAAAGCGGACTTCTGATTCCTGTGCCGAGCTTTTAAGTATCCCGCCGATAACGATCGTGTCCCTATCATTTACCAGAAGCTCTGTATCTGCTTCATTGGTAGATAGAGAGGGTACGCCTCCTGTTATGGAATCAATATCATTTTTAACTATATTGAGCTTCATTGAGATCCGGTTATCCGGGGTAACATGCGGTGTTACCTTCAATTCAAGATCGATTTTTTTGAATTTTACCGTTGCAAGCCCGGACGAATCCCTTTCAAGGTAGGGATATTCCAAACCCTGTTTTATAGTTGCCGCTTTGTTGTCCAGGGTAACGATCTTGGGAGTGGAAATAATCTTTCCGTCTCCGGTCGTTTCAATGGCCTGCAATTCGGCGTTGAGAGAAAAGTTTGATCCTGCGATCCGGGCAAACTGATAGCCGATGGTTGAACCGCCACCGGTTGCCGGATGGTTCATGGCAACATTATAGGTATGCGTTGCATTGGCGTTTGTAATGGGTCCGCTCTCAAGCCCCCATTGGGTTCCGATAGACCTTGAAAAATCTTCACTCACCTCGACAATGCTTGCTTCGATAATGACCTGGGGGGTTACCTTGTCAATGCTTTTGACGACCTCTTTGGCCTGGGCAATTTTTTCGGCTGTATCGGTCATGATGATCTGATTGTTTCTGGAGTCAACACCGACCTGCCCTCTTTTTGGCGTCTTGATCTGCTCAAGACGGGGTTTGATATCGGAACCCGCACTGGCATAATTTATCGGAATATATTCCGTAATGAGAGGCTCCAAAGCAACCTGCTGCTCTTTAATCAACTGGGCGGCCCTTAATTCATCGGCCCGTATCTTTTCCTCTTTTCGCAAGGTGCCGACGGTGACGATTCTTACAATATCGCCTTCGGTAATCTGTCCAAGCTGGTTCATTCTGAGAATCAAATCCAAGACCTGATCCCAGGGGATCGGTTTGACAAGCGTAAGGGTAACACTTCCTTTTACATTCTTGTCAATTGCAAAGTTTTTTCCGCTTACATCCCGTAATATACGCAATACATTTTTAATGTCCGTCTGGTAAAAATCAAGGGCGATCTTTTCACCGGTATATTTTCTTGCGGATTTTTTCTTTACTTTTTCTTCAACTGCCGGCTCCTCTTCTTCCTCTAACGCAAGTTCGGGAAGGGGCTCCTGATCCTCTTCAACTTCTTCTATTTCCACTTCAGGAATTTGAAACATTTCATCAGGAGGTTCCATGGTCGCTTTTTCAGCTTCCGCAAGCTCTATTTCCGCTGGTTGTTTTTCGGCTGTTTCCATATCCTTGCCAGGCACCTGCTCCTTATCTGGTTCCGGCATTTCCGCTTTGACTTTTTCCGCTTTAGCAATTTCAATTTCTGCTTCCGAAGCTGCCTCTTCCATTACTTTCTCCCAGGGAGAGAGACCGGCAGCCTCCAGCGACTTAGGAGCAATGGAGGATGCTTCAAAATCGATCTGAATCTCATTGCCCGCCTGCTCTATCGTATATGGCACAGCCTCGCGAAGTTCTATAATAATTTTTGAATGATTTTTCATTCCGGGAGTCTGAACCGGTATGATACGATCGACAGCACTTTCAAAACGGGTCGTGATAAGCGGCCGCTGCCTGTAACTTAAAATTTTTGTTTCAAAAAGATTCAATGACAGCTTATCCCCATTCCATTTTTCAAGGCTGTGTTCAACAGGTCTTGTCGTTCCGATAATAATACTTGATTTTCCTTCATCTCCGCTGAGGAAGTCGATTCTGTTCACAAGCGCCGCCTCTGCCAATACCGGCTCCGGTTCAATAATAGCCGTTTCCATATCCGGTTCGACAACTGGAGATGCTTCCGGTTCAACAGGGGCTGACTCGGCAACAGCCGGTGCTTCCGGCTCGGCTGGAACAGTCTCGGCTACAACCGGTGATTCAGGTTCAATGGCAGTCTCCTCAACTGGAGTCGAAGGCTCAAGGCTGACAGAAGCTGAGGGTTTGGCGACCACTGCAGCGACAGGTGCAGCCAACCCGGCTTCCATCGGCAGCTTTTCTGATCCAGGCGCTGCTTCCTCAGCCAGCGCTACCTGTTCAGTATCGGCTTCGGTTTCCGGTGAGGTTTCCATTGCAGCGACCTGCTTCTCGTCTGCCGCTTCCGGTTCAACTGAGTCACCGATCAAAACAAGCAGACCCTTTTCAGAAGGTTCGGCTCGAAAAGAAGCCAGATAATCTTCTTCAGTATCCAGTACCACCCGAAGGCGTTCCGGATGAGCAAAGTGCCTAACTCTTTTTACCCACTTACTGTCAACAGAAACTGTCTGCTCTTTATTAAATTCACTTTTTATACCGTACAGATCAAAGACAATCCTGGGCGGATCAGAAAGGGTAAAGGCTTTATAGTCACGAATCATTCGATCCGTATGAACGAGCACACTTATACCGTTATCATCTCCTGACGTCTTAATTTCGCGAAGCCTATTAACCCCGATATCAGCCGGTGATTCGACTTCAGGGACTGGAACCGCTTCAGCTGAAGCCGTAGCAGCAATTACTGCCGGGGCATCTTCAATAGATGCTGATCCAGGTGAAGCCTCTTCTGCAACAGCAGTAGTTTCGGTGCTTTCTGCAGCTTCTGCCGATTCCGACGCAATCTCTTCTTCCTCTCCAATCGCTGCTTCCTCAATAGGCTGCTCACCTCCCGTTTCGGATTGTTCCTGCCCTGCCGGGCCAAATGAGATGGAAAGGTCGTTTCCATCACGCGAGATCTGATAAGGTGCATCAGCTCTCATGGCTATTGTTATTTTTGAAGGACCGTTTTCAATTAATTCTTCAGCTTTAATCGATCCGATAATATCTCCTTCAACCTGATATTCGTTCTTTGCAATACCTAAAGAGGTTTCAGGAAAATAAAGGACCAGACCAAGAGGCAATGGCTGTTTAACCGAGGTATATGTTAAAAGCTGGTTCCCCTTGATCACTACGGTTACACCTTCCTCTGCGCCTTCAACACTGATATCTGTAACCATTTTCGATTCCGGTTCAGATGCAGGCAAACTCCCTTCAGATGTATCCTGTTTGGAAGCTATATTGGATGCGCATGCTGAAAGTAAAAAAATAAGCAAGACAGCCAACCCGGCAAGAACGTTCCTTATCAACTTTCTTCTTTCGAGATAAAACATTTTATTATTCTCCAGCAGGTTTCTGAAGTTTAAGTTCTCTTTTGCGCAGGGAAATTCTCCCCAGTATGTTTTCAACCTCTTCTTCAACAATGATTCTATCTTTCAATATTTCTATAACCCTTCCCGATGAGATTCCCATGTACGTGCCTAGAGTAACAACGTATCCTTTCCCGTTTACTTCCGACACCATGGCTCTATTCCCGCTCGGAGCCAGGATCACTCCTAAAAGCTTTAACTGACTCAGATCTACTTTTTCAAGTGGAGTAAGGTGTCCCCTCCTTCTTTTGTTAGTGGATTTGGCAACAGCTACAACCTGCTCCTCTTTAAACAATGGTATAAACGGATCAATCTTTCCGGTTGGGATATATTGATCCGGTACAACTGCCAATGCTTCACTTTTTCCCGCCTCAGTAACAACATTTTCCTGCTTACCGGCCTGATCCGCAGGAGCTTTTTTTTCAGCCTCTTTTTTGTCTTTCGAAGACCCCTTTAAGCCCGGGATCTTTTTTGCCTTGGGGATTACTTTTTTTGCGATCAGATCGGATTTCTTTGGCGAATCCTCTTTCTTACCGCAACCCGCAGCAAAAAGGGAAAAAAGACATATCAAGCTTACGAGAAATGGAATGATTATAATATTTTTACACATGACTTACCGTCGCTTTTTCCTTTTCTTCTTTTTCTTCTTTTTGCCTTTCTTTTCTTCTTTTCCTCCCTCTATAAATCTGTATGTTACGGCCTTACAGGAAAGATTTAGCTTAGAAGAGCCCTTACCGCCTGACATTTTAATGTTCTCAATATTTACAATTCGTGACAGTGCAGCAACCCTGTCAAAAAAGAGAGCTATGTTATGATAATTACCCGTTACCTGGATGGTTACCGGAATTTCCGCATAAAATCCCTTTCGAACTTCTTTATTCGGCCGAAAAAGCAAAAATTCCAGTCCGACATCCCTACCTGCCTGTGAAATGCTTGTCAAAAGAGATGGGATATCTCCTTTTTCAGGAAGCGTTTTTTTCACAATCTGAAACTGGACCTTGGCTTCCTCCATTTTCTTCTTTAACTTTTCAAACTGACTCGCCTTTTTTTTGGTCTTATCCAATTCAATCGCAAGTTTGTCATACTGCTTGTTCAATTCGGTGATTTTATTTTGTTTCGGCAGATACAAAACGTAGGCATAAATCAAAATCAGAACCAGAATTGCTCCGCAATATATCAAATATCGCTGAATTTTGGTCAGTTCTCCGATTTTATTAATCAGAGGTTCAATCTTTGTCTGAAAAGATTCTTTTATATTTTCCATTATTTCTTTACCTTGCCTGTTCCGGGTTTCTTTGGCAGTGCCCTGGTACAGGTAATTGTAAAACTTTTCATCCTCTGTTTTCCTGCCATCTGATGTTTCAGGGCATGGAGAACCACTGAACTAAAAATATCTGATTTCTCAAGTCGCTTCATAAAATCAGCCGTGGTCTTATTGTCGAGTGATGTGCCTGTCAATCTGACCGTTTTCCCGGATGACTTAAGGCTGCTCAGCCACATCCTGTTCGGAACCAATAGCTGGGTCATCGCATCCAGAAGCTCTACCGGCTCCCTTCTGTTCTTATCCAACTTTTTCATTACATTGGTCCTCTGTTCCAGATTTTCCAATGTCTTTTTTATCTCATCGACCTCTTTGGCCTTTTGCTGATATTTTGTCAGATCCTGCTTGGTGCGGTTAATTTTGTCACCTATTTCGCTAATCTTGCTGCTCAGGACAATTTGATAATATCCCATCACAAGAATAACAAAAATTAATGACAGCAGGAAAAGGGAAACCTGACGTCGAATGTTCTCACTTTTTCTTGCTGCACGGAAAGGCAGTAGATTAATTCGTATCATTTATCATCCACGCTTCTGATTGCAAGTCCCAGGCAAATAGCTGCCTGTGGAGCCATTTTATTTAAATAAGATGTATCGAGCTGGCTTTCATTAATTTTAAATTTTTCAAAAGGATTTATTATCCCCACATCCGTGGAAGTTTGTACGGAAAGAAGTTTTCGGAACTCTTTAATGTTTGCCCCCCCCCCGCTCAGTATAATCTTGCTTATCTGATCATCCTGATAAGTGGAATAAAAAAAGTCAAGTGCTCTGCGAATTTCTGTGGTCCAGCCGGAAACAACCGACGACACAATATCGTTCAAGTCCTCCGGGTCTATCCTGTCCTGATTTTCATTATGTTTGATTTCTTCCGCTTCTTCTGCAGAACAGTCGATATGTGAAACGACTTTGTGGTTGATCTGGCTGCAGCCAAGCGATACATCTCTCATGAAAACAGAGGAATCGCCTTTCATTATATTCAATGAAGTTTTATTGGCACCAATGTCGATGAGAGCGACACATTCATCGCTTACCTCATAGTTAGCCTCATAGATATTTTGCAGTGCAAAGGCATCAACATCAATGATACATGGATTCAATCCCGCAAGTTCAAGCACATTGAGGTAATCGTTCACCATTTCCTTTTTAGCAGCTACCAAAAGAACACTCATCTGATTGGGATTACTCTCGCTACTGCCGAAAATCTGAAAATCAAGATTGACATCGCTGATATCAAACGGAATGTACTGCTCGGCTTCCAGGTGAATGGTTTCCTGCAGTTGCTCCTCAGACATGCTTTGAACGTTAATTTTTTTTACAATAACAGAATAACCGCCCACGGAGATTGCGACATTCTGCTCTTTTACATTATAAAGCTTAAAAAGCTGGCGGATTGAATCTGCTGCGCCCTCAGGATCTTTAATTCCATCCTCTTCGATGATTCCGGGAGTGATGTCCAGTGTACCGAACTTGATCAGCGTTTGCCCGGATGATGAAGACTCAATCTCTCCTACCTTGACAGTTCTGGATCCGATGTCCAGCCCAACAAGATGGTCTTTTTTACCGAATAACATGATCTGTTCCTAATCGTTAAAGATTTTGTTCTTATCAGAAAGCTTATATCCGAGTGCCAGAAGTATTTTCCTCTTGGTTTCCATTCGGCATGGTTCACCGGTTTCAATCCGGGCAATTGTTATTGGAGAGACATTGGCTTTTCTGGCCAGCTCTGCCTTACTCATCAAAAGAGACTCTCTAATTTTATGCAAAGAATTTTTTATAGCCATTGTTCTTCTACCTTGATGCAGTTAACGATTAATGTTTTTTGAATTCATTGAATTCATTGTGCTGATAAAAGTAACCTAATTAATGCCTAATTTATTTCTTTTGGGCATAAATTATCTTACATTATCGTTAAGTCAAGTAAAATTTATATAATTTTTATATAATTATATATAATTTACATTATATTGTATTTAAATATTCATAAATACCATATATGGTAGAATACAGATGAAAAAAAAATGCATAAAATCAAACCATTTTGGCAAAAAAGGGCTTTAGGTACCCTCTTTATCATTTTTTTAAAATCAAACAATCGGGTAGAAAGAGGGTAAGGATTCTTTTCACTTTATTCTTTTCTCTTTATTGATCAGTTATGCTGCTATGATGAAGCAATAGTAGTGCTACCTTTGACGGTATAGAGATAATAACTTTCGCCTTATACAATGAGGGTTAACATTTGTGAGAGGATATGGCAGCATTCAATTTGTTTCCAGAATACAAAAGACTTTAGAACCCGATGCATCTGAAATTCTTACTGTGCCTTAAAATATCAAGCCTATCAGACGGTGTCACTGAATTAATCATATGGAAAAGTATTTGAATTCCTGAAAACTCGAATTCCGCTTTTCTCAATATAGGCATGTTGTGTGAGAGAATCCGTTTTAACATCTTATGTGAAAATTCTTAATGAGGGAAAACTCGAAATTGTCCGCTACAGGGGGCTCTGAGGGCTTACCCGGGTTTACGCAATCTCGTGAAACGAATATAGAATTTTCCATCAGAACTTTTTATCATCCTGCTGCATTTTCTTTGGCAATTGCTATATAAATGGAATCCCCATGACTGGAAATGATTTTTTTGTATGCATCCGTGCTTTTATTTTGTTCTCCCATCTCAGCATAAATTCGTCCCAAATTGAAAAGTGCCTCATCGGCAAGAAGTGCGCCGTTATCTTTTATAATCATTTCAAAATATTCTGCAGCTTTAGGCTTATCTCCTTTTGCCTCGTGGCATCGTCCGAGGCCTGCATAAATGAGATTTCGAAATAATGAACTCCGGTCAAAATAGGCGGCGGCCTTTTCATACAGGGTGATGGCTTTATCATATTCTTCGGCAGAGTAATAAATATTGGCCAGATTGATTTCCGTGAATCTGGCTGCTGCCGTCCTGGGATATTCATTTACAATAGATTCCAGTCCTCCTGCCGCTTCTTGAGATGCCTTTACAGGGCCTTTTTCATTTAATAAGGAACCGTATTTTGTCATTCCCTTGTCAAGCAGGGCAGAAGCCTTGCTTTCGGCTACTACTGAAAAATATTGCATAGCTGCAAAAACAATAATCGCTGTCAGCAAAACCCCCATACATACAGCAACCTGAAGTCCATGGGTAACAATGTACTCAAAAAAATTTCTAAGACCTCCGATAATCTCATCCGGTTTTTCAAGTTCCTTTTTTCGGGCAAGGGATACTTTGTTATATTTTACCATGTTATCATCTCTCTTTTTTTTCGGTTAACATAATGTTTCGCTTGTATTTCTCCGGGCAGATCCCAACGGTCCGACCTGCCTGAGAAAAACTATATTATTTCAAATTTGAAAATACCTTCTTTAGACAATATTGACCCCCCCACCGTGTGGTTGAAATTCCTCTGCGGTAGATCGATTACTCATGAATAAGAGACCGAATTCGATCCCATCCCTGTTCAGGAATATTCGCACCGATAACCCGGCATACTTCATAACCACAGGCAGAAGCCAACTTTCCGCACTTTTCAAAGGAAAACCCATTAATCATACCATACAGAAAGCCTGATGCCCACAGGTCTCCAGCGCCGGTAGTATCAACAACTTCACCAGATCCCCGGGCTTCTATTTTAATGATATTTCCTCTCTCGGCAATATAGCTTCCTCTTTTACCTACTTTGAGAACAGCGATCTCGGCGTTTTGCGCCAATGCGGAGACTGCATCGTTCTCATCTGTAAACCCGGTAAATGCCCGGGCCTCGTCTTCATTTGCTATCAGGATATCAACGTATTCGCTGACAATATGTTCAAGGAACGCTTTTGATTGTTCGACAACCGTAAAACTTGCCAGATCAAGGGAGATAGCTGCTCCTGCTTTTTTTGCCGATTCCAGAGCTTTGAGCATCAGATTTTGGTTAAACAGGAGATATCCTTCAAGATGGACGATCGCAGAATCTGCAAAACATTCCTCTGTTATTTCCTCTGGAGCAGTTTCAGAAGATGCACCCAAATAAGTATACATTGTACGCTGGGCATCGGGTGTTATAACGGAAAGAACTCTTCCTGTCGGGGAAACCGACTTGAAAAGTAATGGCTCCACCTGGTTTTTCTGCAGGTCTTCCTCAAAAAGATTACCGAACTCATCCTGACCGTACTTACCTACAAAGCGGCCCTGCCCTCCGAGGCAGCATACACCGATGATTGTATTACATGCTGAACCGCCGGGGACAATCGTTGGTTTTGCTTTTGATTTTAACAGGATCTCACGGATTACCTTTTCTTCAACAAGATCCATTCCTCCTTTTGCCACACCTGTTTCCGACACAAAATCATCGCTTTCGTGGATTAAAATATCTACAAGAGCCGATCCTAGTCCGGTAACCAGTTTTCCGCCCAACGGCTTTTTATCGTTTGTGCTCATTTCATCTCTCTATTCTTTGGCTCTATGCAAAGCATCCCCAAAAGTTTACAATAACTCCGTTTCAATACATTTCAAATGAGGTTTCACAGCTTTTTACGAAGCCGTCATTATTGTTTCATCAAAACAGGGCGACCTGACCTACCAGACAAGCGTTTTATATATCCATCCCTTGTCTCCATCTGCATGCTCGACATGAATCCAGCTTCCTTCCTGCTTCAGCACCTTAAAAGGGATTCCTTTTTCAGTTGCAAATAAAATATCATACTTTTTCCCGGGCCCTTTTCGAACCCTGCATTTATTCTTTATTGTAATCGCTGTTTTAATATCACCTAAAAGCGACTTATAAATCCAGCCTTCATCTCCTTCAAAATCACGAAAACGATACCATTTGCCTTTTTTGTTAATGATTAAAAAAGGATGATATTTTTCCACCTCCCAGAGAACATCATAGCTGGTTCCCGGCCCCGAACGTATATTCGCCCTTGATGCCTTGACAGCAAGACGCTCAGCAGAAGCGGCACCTGTAAACAAAATAATAAACGACACCAGAACCCAAAAAACGGATTTCAGACGATTCAAAAACATGCCAAAAAATTTCATAAAAATCCTCTTATAGTTATATAGTTACAGCTCTTTTCTTATGCACCATAAAAGACGACATCAGGCAACTTTACACAGGTCAACTTATTACCGTATACTGCACCGGTATCAATACCGATCTTATTCGGCTGAACAAGGGGTTTTGCCAGAGGTGTATGCCCGAAGATCACTCGTTTTCCAAAATCATAATTCGATTTAATAAATTTTTGACGAATCCAGAGAAGATCATCCTGCAGTTGGTCTTGTAAAACAATTTTTTCTCTCAATCCAGCATGGACAAAAATGTAATTATCAGTCTGATAGAAAAGGTCAAGCCTTTTGAAAAAGTCGATGTGATCTTCTGGAATAAGTTCCTTCCCGGATATGTATCCCCGCCTCATATAACTGTCAATCGTCTGCCGACCTCCATTCGACAAATACGTAAACCTGTCGATGCCTGCTATGTAATTTTCAAGCATTTCCTCATGGTTTCCCTTGAGGAAAATGATATTTTCATATTTCTCCTTAAGCGTTATTAAAAAAGAAATCACCTCAAACGACGAAGGGCCTCGATCAATATAATCACCTAAGAACACAAGGGTATCCATCTCAAAATCGATATCGATTTTGTCCATCAGTGTATTCAGTTTATCCATACACCCGTGAATATCGCCTATGGCAAAAATATTTCCCATTCTAAACCTACGTTTCTAATCTTATAAATAATATTGTTGCAGGCCTTAAAAAAGCCTATACGTTTTTCCAACTTTCTGTGTATAACAGAACAAATCAACGCTGTCGAGAAGGTGTTAATTTAAAACAGATATTTTTAGGAAACCGCGTTTAAATTATATTGTTCGACATTCGTTTTCATCTCGGAATGACATTTTTTCAGATAGAAACTCAACGGTTTTTACGATTCACATATCCGAATTCTTTGAAAGTTCAATAACAAGGAATTAATACCTTAAAGAGGTAACAGGATAAAATGTCCAAACAGATTTGAAAAATTGTTGCGTATTGCCGCTATATTGGGATAAAAGGACCTGGATCAAAACGGGAATGATCAAAAAGTCCCGAACCATAAAAGATTCAGTACAGGAGAAAAAAATGCATTATGAAGGTAATATCATCAGACCGCCGAGTGAGGCACACAGCATCCTTTTACAGGCGACTGTAGGCTGTTCCCACAACAAGTGCACATTTTGCGGAGCATACAAGGGTGAACGATTTAAAATAAAAACAGCTGAAATCATAATGGAAGATATTGCTTTTGCTTCGAACTCCTGCAGGAACCAGACACGTCTCTTCATCTGTGATGGAGATGCGTTAATCATTCCCCAGAAAAGGCTTTTGAACATTCTTGTTGAAATCGAAGAACAACTCCCCTGGGTTACCCGCGTGGGCGTTTATGCAAACACAAAAAGCCTCAAGATGAAAACCGAAGAGGAACTGAAAGAGCTCAAAAAACATGGACTTGGAATTGCGTATATGGGTCTGGAAACAGGCGATGACGACACTCTGAAAGCCGTTAATAAGGGATCGAGTTCCGAACATATGATCAAAATGGGCAGAAAAGCAAAAAACACAGGCATTAAACTCTCCATTACCGTACTTTTGGGAATTGCCGGCAGAGAAGGTTCTGAAAAACATGCAAAAGAAACCGGCAGGGTCCTTTCCGCAATTGATCCGGATTATGTTGGAGCCCTCAGCCTGATGCTTATACCGGGTACCCCGCTTTACAAAGACTATGAATCCGGAAATTTTCCGATCCTTGAGCCGGTTGAGACATTACGTGAACTGCGGGTTATGATTGCAAATACAGACCTCTCTAACGGTCTTTTTCATGCAAATCATGCATCAAATTATCTCCCGATAAGAGCACATTTGCCTAATGACAAAGAAATGACCATCAGGCTTATTGATGAAGCAATCGCCGGCAGGATCGCTCTTAAACCGGAGCATATGAGGGCTTTATAAAAAATATGCAGGATTGCAATCGAATTCAGCAAATTACATATTCCTCAACACCTTCCGGATCAGGAATAATAAAAAACCAATTATCTGAAATCATTAAGGAGATCAAATCATGAACAACAGCCGGTCCGAAAGCCAGGCAAAACTGGATCAACTTTGTATCAACACAATACGCACTCTTTCCATGGATGCCGTACAGAAAGCAAATTCCGGTCACCCCGGGGCGCCCATGGGACTCGCTGCGGCGGCATATATACTATGGACCCGGATTTTAAAACACAATCCCGCCAATCCCGACTGGCTTGACAGGGACCGTTTTGTCCTTTCAGGAGGACACGCCTCAATGCTGCTATACAGCGTTCTTTACCTGACCGGCTATAATCTGAGCCTTGATGATATAAAAAATTTTAGACAATGGGGAAGCAAAACCCCAGGACATCCTGAATTCGGACATACACAAGGCGTTGAAACAACTACAGGACCGCTGGGCCAGGGATTTGCCAACGGAGTCGGAATGGCAATGGCGGAACGGCACCTTGCAGCGCGCTTTAACCGGCCCGAACACGAAATTGTCGATCACCATACCTATATCATGTGCGGCGATGGGGACCTGATGGAAGGAATATCCTCTGAAGCTGCATCCATAGCAGGTCATCTGGGCTTATCGAGACTGATCTGTATTTATGATGATAACGACATATCAATTGAAGGCAAAACAGACATCTCCTTTACTGAAGATGTAGCACTCCGTTTCAAGGCATACAACTGGCAGGTAATAGTTATTGAGGACGGGAATGACACAGATGCAATTTTCAATACAATTGAAAGCGCCAAATCTGAAAAGGAAAAGCCATCACTAATCATTCTGAAAACCCATATTGCATTTGGAAGCCCCAACAAGCAGGATAC
>JAQYVL010000059.1 GCA_030145525.1 Desulfobacterales bacterium | reverse complement strand
TCCCTTCGTCAATGCATAATGCAGGATTAAAGAAATCATCAAAAAAATTATCAAACTGATTCCTCACGCGCACATTTCTTCCAAATGGATTCCATTTTACAAGTTCCATGATTGTTTCTCCTTTTTTTCTTAAAATTATTTTCCAAAAAAATCTTTTATCTTCTTTTAGTAATATGATAAGAACAATTTAAATCATGTCAATATACGAATATGCAATTTTTTATATATTACTTTTAATAATTTTATCAAACAAGTAATGCAAAGGGGATGAAAAAGTGAAACCAAAAAATCAGGACTGGACAATCGAGATCTCACTGCCCGGAACTTCAACAGCAGCTCTCAGGGGAAGGCAATCGGTAAGAGCGACATTTAAACTGACCGCAAAGGCGATCGATGCAATCAGTGTTGTTTCAACACACCTGGGGATCAAACAAAAATCACTTTTCGATCATTTAATGCAGGATTCCGGTTCGTTAGACATGATCGCCCGTGAAATTCAAGGCAACAGTTTCAAAATTGTCGACCGCGTTCAAAAGACTTATGTGCTTAGCCGCAAAACCTTATCCTGCCTTGACAGTGCTGCCAAAAAATTTGATGCCCCCCGCGACGCTCTTGTTGAATACTCTATCCAGAGGCTTTTACCGATAATTATTCGAGAGCGGGAAAAACACAGAAAACGCAAGGAGATCCTAAATGATTTAGCGGAATACTTAAATCATGGATACCAAATTTTACAAAAATCTCATGATGTTATAGGGGATGATGATCCGATATTTGAGAAAATCAGATCTGCGGTATCGGCCAGTGAAAGCATGTACAGCGACATCAAAAATTTTATACAACGATGTGAAATAATAGAAGATTTTTAAAAACCTACGTTAACGCCTTTAACTGTTTCATAACAGAATCATATTCATCTTCAAGATCAAGTAAATCCATCATCACAGGCGGTTTAACAGAATGTGCGGGCAACCGTTGTTTGGTTTCTCGAATTTTCTGTTCGAGTTCATGAAGCCGTTTTTCAAGTTTTTGTTTAGATTCCATAGCATCTCCCACATAATTACATTTAGTCAAAAAATTCTGCGACCCCGAATTTCAATTTTTATATACGAGACATTTAATGGAACAAGACAACCTGCTGACCGATCGGCAGTGTTTGAACTGGAATTGACGGATTGAAATCCGATGCGGTTCTGCAAAAATCCTGAAAATTTACCCCGCGCATAAAAAAGAGACCTTCCTTCAGGGGTAAAAAAAAATCATCGAAGTGAATAGGAATTATTCTTTTCGCCTGCAAGGGAATGGCGGAATTCTTTAAAAGCGCATATGTATCCTCCCGACCTGCGATACTGAGGAAAATAACATCCACCGCCATGTCATTAAACATGCCGGGCAAAAAACCGGCACTGCCTTGATGCAGAAATTTTCCCTTGGGATGCTCCACAAGAATCGAAAATATTTCTCCAAGACGATATTCTGAGGCAGGGGCAGGCGGCTTGAGTGGTGAGGTGATTTTCCCCGGCCATGGCACTCTTCCGAAAAGTGCCGGACTGTGGAGACTTTTTAAAAATGTAATTTTAAATTTTCCAACCCTCATTTGATCCTCTGCCCGGACAATTCTGATCTGCTCATCCCGAAGCCCGGCACCCTGTCCGATAAAGGCAGTACTCTCCCCTCCTACCAGAATCGCTCCTGTCTGACCTGCAAAAAAAGGCGCATCCATCGAATGATCATAGTGTGAGTGGCTTACAAAAACAACGTCCGCCTGCCCGCCGCATGTCTTCATAATCCAATCCTGAATGGTTTCCGAATTCGGTTTTATAGAAAAGCCGAAAGCTACTTTCAGGAAACCATATCGGCTCACAAACGGGTCTATAAAAATTCGGGTTTCACCGTCATGGATATATAACCCGGCAGTTCCCATCCAGACAACCCGAACCGAATCGTTTCGGGGTACCGGCTGGGGTGCGAATCCATCTATATAAAAACGGAAAGAATCGGAGCTGATTTTTGTAAAAAATGGGCTCATCATAAAATCAGAAGACAAAGAATCAATTCACTGCTGCATCATTCAGCACACAAAAGATTGCCCCAACTGAATGGTCTACAGGAGCACGCTGAATTTTCAAAAAAAATTATTTGACCACTTCCGATACTCTTAAAAAGGATGACATGGAAACATTTATTTTCTGTTTCTCCTGAATTCTGTATGAACCGTGCAGGCGGCTGTCATCCATTACGGTGCGGTCTTTTTGATTATAGCTTTGAAGAACAACAATATGATCATAGTAACGGCTCATGGCAATCATTATTTCATTGATATGGCTGTTGGCATATGCGAATGAAACCGCCCCATATTGATGGATCACATACAAATTCGGCCGTTCGCAGATGATCAATGTGCTTTGGGTATTTTTGTATTCAGTTTCCAGATAGCTCAATACTTTTTGATACTCTTTCGGAAGGGGCAGGGATTTCAAATTTTTCTGATGTGCGCCATACGGCCAGTAAAACAAAAGATGAAAAATAAAAAAGGTAATCAGGAAAATCTTCAAAGGCTTTTTTGTCTTCCGTTCAATGGAATCGAGACAGAAAATTGCAGAAAATACCATATAAGGCAGGAAAGCGATCGCAAACCGGTTTGAAAGAGGTAACTGAAAATCTCCCCAGTAGTATGAAGATATAATACCGATCATCAGGATAAAGGTAGTAACGCCAAACAACAGGATATAATTGAATTTTGAAGATATTTCGGTAGGGCTGGTCAGCTTTTTTCTGGCCAGCATGTATACCCCGGCAAAGGAAAGAATAAACAATACTGGGGTAAACCCTAAATCCGGATTAAGCCCGGTAAAGACAAAAATATTTTTTGGAATGTTGGCCAAAAAATTGCCGGCCGAAAATAACTGCTGGGGTATTTCAAACTGATTGGGACCTATTTCAACGATTAAATCAACAACAGACTTATTATATAATCTGCGCTGCCACAGCGTTGGGATAAGCAATACAGGCACAACGTACATGGCGCAGCTGAACTGAAAAGCATGCTTCCGTCCGGCCAGCCAGGGCAGCAAAAACAGAATCGCAACCATAAAAAGAAGCGATTCATACCTGCATTGTGCCAGCAGAATTAATGTCAGAATCAGCAACTCGGCATTATCGATGTTTTTGTCCTGTAAAAATTTATGAAAAAATAGAAATGTGAAAATGATAAAAAGCAGATTGACTGTCTCAAAACCGCTGGATGTAATCCAGAGAACAAAAATCGGACAACCGGAAAAAATCAAAACAGCGATGGCGGCATAGCTTCGGGAAAACGTTTTAGAGATAAAAACATATGAAAGGATAAGAATCAGAATCCCGCACAGATAATTAACAACAAAACCATGATATGCGCTATATCCAAAAGCGGAATGGACAAATGAAGTCAAAAAAGGAAACAGCAGGGGCCTTTTGTTTACACTCAGCTCTCTCCTTAAATTGGCTGAATCACCGTAGTAATATCCCTGTACAGGGGCAGATGAAATTTTATTCTCATGCATCATCATCGAAATTCCGACCAGCGTGCCCTCATCATTCAAAATTTTAAACCGCGGGGGGGACATTAAAAAAATGGCCGTAACGATGACAATGGACATTATAATACCCACATAATGACGCCCTGCTATGATACGAATGTTTTTAATGTAGATCCTGGCGATCAGGGCTGCCCACAATAGAAAAGCCAGTAACAAAAAATAGTAGGCATAGGAACTGTAGGCAACTTTTAAAGTATTGATGGGAAGAAAAAAACCTGCGGATAAGGACACCGCGGCAATTACCATAAATAAAATTATTTTCCAAGAAACTTTCATATCCTGTTACACTCTCTATAATAAATATTTGCTGATACTTACACCCTCTAACGGAATAATTCAACTATACATGAGGTTTTGGAAAGATAATGAAACCGGACGACAACGCATTTTTTATTGCCTTCTCAAACCAATTTTACCAATGAAATCTTTGTAAACCGGGATCAGCGGAGAATTGCTGGGCAGTCGCTCTATTACCTGCTCAAAACAGGCTATTGCCTTTTCTGGCTGATGTTTCTGGTTTAAATATACATACCCCAGATTATGAAGCGCCTGAAGGCAACCGGAATCGATCGAAATCGCCTTCTCGTAAAACCGGTTGCCATTTTCAATCCGCTCTTTGTCTTTTGACTTTCTGCCCGCATCAATGTGCCAAACACCCTGGAACAATAAATGCTCTGCCAATTCCATCTTTGAATCGCGCGGGGCGTTCAGGGGTCCCAAAACATTCGAAAAAAAATAAAGAAGGATAAATATGAAACCATAGATAATCCCCATGTGTCTTTTCTGCAGGGCCTTACCACACCTGACGTCCAAAGCAGCATCATAGACCCTGAAAATGCAATACGAAGCATAGGGAATCATCAGGCACACTGCTGGCAGACGATATCTGGTGCATGGAAAAAAAAGAATCATACCGAAAATATGAGAGAATGCTACCCAACCTGGCAAAATACCGTTAAAAAAAACACCCTTAGACTTAACCTTATCAAAAGAAAAAATCAGCAGTCCCATGATAGAGAGAGGAAGGATCAATCCTGTCGGGAAAGCAAATACCGGAACCCCGGAAATCTCCCATTTCCAGAGTAGTGCACCGGATGTTTTTGAATACTTCCGTAATGGATCAATGGGAAAATTTCTGCTTGTTTCATCGCCGCTGAATGATATCACAATTTTTTTCAGCCCTGTAAATAAAACCGCAAACGGATTAGAAATCACATTTCTTATTGTCTGTTTCAAAAAATAGCGATTCTCTTTTGCCGGAGTGGACGCACCGGCAGATAAAGCTTCCAGGCGAAGCGCCCTCCATTCCACACCATTTCTCACATTGAACTTATTTTCAAAATCCGGATGATTGCCGATATACAAATTAATACCTGAATTTGAAGAAATAAACGTAAATTCTTTTGACAATATTATGTTGCGAAAACTGACAATGGCAGGTGCAATCGATACGATTACCAAAAAAAGAATTACCGTTCGAAAGGGATCTATATCTAAATCTTTGCGGATTGCGCGGCTCATCCTTTTCAAAATCCAGAGTGCAATCACCGGAACCGTAAAGATAGACATCCCGTGAGAGATGATCGAAGCCCCCAGACAAAATGACGCGGTAACTAAATAAGAATGTTTCCCGGACTCGGCAAAACGTTCCAGATAAATCAGTGCCAGCAGGTTTAAAGATATGATTATATTCGCCGCCAATGCCTGGGTATCAAAAATGATGAATGGAAAATAGAATGCCGCAATCATCATGGAAAGCAAAGCGGTTCTTCGATTAAAAATTTTTTCTGCCAGCAGAAAAAGCAAATAACAATTCAGACATCCGATAAAAATATGGAGTATCTGGACTGCCAGAAAAGACTGCCCCAGAACTTTATAAAAAACTGCCAGCAGAAAGGGATAAAAAGGGGCCTGCCAGAATGGTATGGAATTGTCATACTCCCCGGAAATAAGTGAAAGAGCCATTTCATGATAACTCTTTGTATCAGAGATCCTGATGTTTCCAAGATAAGTACTGCTTCTCAGCTCATACAGGCACACAAGGCGCAGCGTCAGAGCAGATAACACGATAAGGAGTATAAAAAATATATAACGTTTGCCTGTCATATTCAGATTACCTTAACACCTTTTTTATTAGGTAACTACTGGAAACAAACCTTGATCATTTTTTCCAAAGTTTCCGCTGAATCACGGCAGCTTCAAACTTGACAATTTTCTATGGTTATCTTTCGCTTCGAAATTATTCGGATCCATCTTCAATGCCTTTTCAAAACTGTTGATGGCTTTCCAAATATCGCCCTTTTTGGTGAAAGCCTTGCCCAACCCGATATAGGCAGTCGTATAATTCGGATTTATTTCTGCTGCTTTCTGATAATGGGCGATCGCCATATCTGTTTTATCTATAGCAAAAAGAACATTTCCCAAATTCAAATACGCCCGGGGCATGTCGTTTTTTATCTTCAAAGCCGCAATAAAATGATTGGCTGCCTCCATCAGCTTTTGGTCTTCTGCCAGTATGATCCCCAGATTAATATGTGCTTCCGCGTATTCCGGATCAATTTTTAGTGCTTCGGAATAATGCCTTCCCGCTTCACCGGTCCTGCATTTCTTCTGCAGAGCGATCCCTATGTCATAGTGAGCTTTTTCATATTCTGGATCAATGCGCAAGGCTTCGGTATACATATCTATCGCTTCATTCAAATGCCCCATGCGAAAAGAAACCAGCCCAAGGTTATGTATCGCGGAAACATAGTCGGAGTTCATCTGTATCGCCTTTGTATAGTGTTCCCGTGCTTTCCTCAGCTGTCCTTTTTTGCCGAATACGCTCCCCAAATTGTTATGAGCAATTGCATTGTTTTCAGTCACTTCAAGGGCATGGCTGAATAAAGTTTTGCTGTCTTTCCAGTAGGCAATTTGCTGCCAGGTTATCCCGAAAAGAATCAGCAGGAATGTAACGCCTATTATCCGTATTCCGACGGCTTTGTATTTCCAATCTGCCAGAATATCCGAAATACCCCATGCCATAATAATAAATATCCCAACAATCGGCACATAGGTATATCTGTCGGCCATTGCCTGCGCACCCACCTGCACCAGTCCGATGACCGGTACAAGCGTCCCTATATACCACAGCCACCCTACTGCTAAATACGGCTTGTTCCCGGCAAATCGAAAAACCATAAAAGTGATAGCGGCTATGAGTGTGAAAGCAGATGCAGCTTCTAAAAACATAAATTTTCCCGGGTGAGGGTATAAAACAGAGAGATCAAACGGCCAAGCCAGATTGACACAATAATTCACATACGAAATAAAAGCATTGGCGATTCTTATATAGAGCGGAAACGCTTTCAATGATGCCACAGCATCCTGGCTTCTTTGTGCAAAAAGCGTTACAACACTCACAGCGCCGGACAATAAAAATAAAGGCAGTTTTTCCATAAAAAGCGGTTTTATCAATACGATCGAATTGTAAATCTGATTGCCATCTTTACGATCAAATATCTTCATGCGTCCAAGAGGCCAGAAATCAAGAAGGAGTAATACAAAAGGAAGAGTAACGATCATCGGCTTTGACATAAGACCCAAAAAATAAAAAATAAATACCGGTATAAACCGAATTGCACCGGGGCGTTCACAATATTTAATATAGCTGATAATCGCCAGAAACCAGAAAAAGGTGTTAAGAACATCTTTGCGCTCGGAGATCCATGCCACAGATTCAACATGAAGAGGATGGAGTGCAAACAGGGCAGACAAGAAGAAACTCTTCCATAAATCAGTTGTCATCCGGCTAAATATGATGAACAGCAGCAGACTGTTCAAGATATGAAAAATAAGATTTGTCAGATGATGGTTGCCGGGGCTTAATCCATAAATATGACAATCCGTCATATGAGACAGAAGTGTCAATGGATGCCAGTTGGCTGCAACAACTGCTGTCAGGGCCCACTCAGCGTTCTTGGCAGTCAGGCCATCCTGAACACGATCATTTTCAGCAACATATTTGGGGTCATCATAGCTTACAAATGAATATTCATGAAGCTGCCAGTAAACTGCCAGTGTCGCAACCGTAATCACAAGAGCGGCAAAAAAGGAAGAACTTTTTTTTATGTCCTTGTTCATTATCTTTACATTTCTTTGTAAAGGGCAGACTGATTTTTTACAAGCTTCCGGAAAATTGGATTTTCCCTGATATTGTTCAGATCGCTGTCCCTGCTTATGAGCTTCCAGTCACTGAACCCGGTCCTAACCGCATCCATCAGTGCCGACAATGCCTGACCGGTCTTATTAATTTTTTTTTCGGTTTTCTCTTCTGTCATCATAAATATTGGGTTAAGGCTGAATTCTGCTATTCAACTCGTACAGGCCATAACCTCCTTTTGTAAAAAGAAGTTTCATATTATTTTTAAAAAATTCTTTCACTTTTTTCTTTTCCGCTGCATTGAATCTTGCATTTGCCCATTTATTCATCAGAGAGCGCCCTATCAAAAGATGGGTTACATCCATCTTTACCAGTTCCATTGATATTTCATTCGATGAGATGGTCTTTTTTACTATTCTTTCAAACTGATTTATGCCAAAAAAAATATCCTGACGGCAATAATAACGTCTGTCACCAAGGAAAAGAGCCATTATTTTTATATCGGACGGAAGATTCTCATTTGCGTAAGTAATCGCGCTGTATTCAGGGCGATATTTTTTAATATATGCCTCCCGGTCTACCCTGCCGTTAATATAACCAAAAGGGTCAACATGGCTGTATTGCTCTGCAATGTACACTGCATTCATAAGCAATGCAAAAGAAACGACGGCAGCAATGCCGAGCCTGCATGCTTTGTTCAAATTTACTGGGCAGTATTCTGAAATCAGTTGTGACAGATTACTCAGCCCAAAAACTGAAAGTATTACAAGGGGAGGAATAATCGGTGAAATCCACCTGATCCTCATATCTTTTTCAAAAAAAGCAAAAAGCAAAAAAAG
>JAQYVL010000058.1 GCA_030145525.1 Desulfobacterales bacterium | reverse complement strand
ATGTGTTTCTACATGCAAGTCCGGCGCACTTAGACTTAAAGAAAAGGAAAAGGTATTCATCCCACCGAAAGATTTTCAGGAACTCCATGAAATTTTTGTGAGCAACAAAAAAAAAGGAGCCCAGAAGGTATGGACAATGGTCAAGGCTTATATGGGCTTCAAGGTTGGGGAGCTGGGGTAGTATGAAAGAAAAGGTAAATGATGAAGACATCTTCCAAATTTAGATAAAACTCTCATCCTAATAAATATTGTGGTTGCAGCAATAAACAAATGAGAAGTACAAAATAAATCAGGCATTGTTAAATTTCTTAGAACCATAAACAATCTCAAATTTAAAAAGAGCCATATACAAGATGTTGTGTTTTGGAATGTGTGCTTTGAAATAATTTTATATCATATCAAGGAATTTAAATAATTGTGATAAGAAAAACCGATCTCAGTAAATTTTAAAACTGAAAATCTGTGATTGTTTCCAGTAGTCACTATTCATAACCATCCTAATTTATGGTTTTTTCCTTAATATATTTCAAATTTGCGACATCTTGAGCATCGGGAAAACAAATCATGAAAACAATTCGGTACTTTATTTTTGAAACTGCAAAGATGAACTCAAATCATCCTTATTGCATTATTGACAGGAAGGATCGAAATACATTTTCATAGTTGTAAGATCGAATCTAATTATTTTACAATCAGAGGTGAAATTTACTCTTCTTCTACTTCATCTTTAGTAACTACATACTTCTCTCCCATTCTGAAATTAAATTCGTTAACTTCTTTGTCAAATTGGATTCTCTTTTTTTCAAATTCTACAATTCTATTATTCAATGCGGATGTTTTTTTATTCAGTGCATTCACGTCCTCAATTGTTTTAACTAGACCTTTTTCTTTGTCAATTTCCGATCTTTGCTTCATCAATATTTGATACTCCCTCTCGACTTGAGCTTTGTATTTCAGAACCGCTTTCCGCTGCTCCTCGATCGGGGCGGATTCATCAACTTCTAATTTCTCATAGGGTTCCATTTCAAAAGTGGAATCATACTTCTCATCAAACGCGTCATAATTTGTTTCAATATTCCGGGCTTCCGCTTCTCTGATTTTTCTTTCCATATCGTCTTTAACACGCGTATTAAAATCCTGTACCTCATCATCATACGTTTTCAGCTTCTCATCATATTTTCTGAGTTTCTCGTTTAATGCTTTTGTTTTTTTATTATACTCCAGGATCTCCTCCTTACTTTTCAGTCCATCTCTTGCAGCAATGAGTTTATTCCTCGCTTCTTCAAAAGCCTTAAACTCCAAATCAAATTCCTCTTTTTTTCGATTGATCTGTTCGTATTCATCGTTCAGTTTAACCAGTTCCTGACGGTCCCTCTCCTTTTTTTCAGAAGCAGTCATTTTTCCATCCTGACTTGCCGGTGGTTCAGGTTTCTGATCTGAAGCTGTTTCTGCTTCTACAGGTATTTCAGATGATAGGACGAAGCTTTCATCTTCATCCTTTTTAAAGTGTTCAAAAATTTCAGCTGCCGGCGTTTTGGTAAAGCTCTCATCTTTAAATATGTCCGGATCTTCATCGATTTCAGTCTCCAAATCTTCGATAGAACCTTCATCATCTTCCGTATATTCATCGATTTCATCAGGAGAATCTTCGACCACACCCTCGATTGCTGTTTCACCGGAATCTTCATCGAATCCGGTCTCGGGAGCTTCGACAGGGATCTCAGCTTCATCTGAGAATTCATTGATCTCAACAGGAGCCGTATCAATGGAAGACTTATTTTCGTTCATGTTTGAAGAATTATTGAATTCCGCGGCGGCCAAGCTGAACATCACCAGCAGAATAAAACATATTTTGATAACCAATCTCATGAATCAATCCTCCTTGCATCGACAGGTGAAAAAATGACTGTTGGGGAGCGATAAATTTTAACATGCTATCTGTTTGTATTTCATACGCAAAACAATATCTAAAAACAAGGATGTTTTTCAGATATGCTGAATTTTCTCATTATATCTCATTCCGTATTACCTGGAGGCCGGCAATTCAATGATTTCGCCGATATCCATTATCAGGAACCGTTTCGGATTTAGCTGTTTTTCTTTGATTACCCGCTGCAGATCCAAAGCCGGAAATCCCGGAGGCTCGTCACCCAGATGAAAAGAGCCCCACTGTGTCGGAATAAAATATTTCGCTCTCAGTTCGTGAAACGCTTCAATTGCTTCAGGGATATTCATATGCTGATAGTACATGAACCATCGGGGATGATATGCAGTCGTGGGCATCAGCGCATAATCAATTTGACTGAATTTTTTTGCAAATTCCCGATAGCCGATGAAATAACCGCTGTCCCCCCCAAAATAGATTACAGTATCCGATGACAGAATCATGTAACTGGCCCACAAACTTTTATCTGTCCCCATACTGGCCCGCTTTGACCAGTGCTGGGCCGGCAGACTGATGATTTTTGTTCCTGAATCGCTTGTATATTCCTGCCACCAGTCCATTTCAACGACGTTTTTCCTTCCGCTAAATCCATCAATATATTCTTTCAGCCCCAGGGGGCACAACACTGTCGATTTCTCCGGCAGGGATTCAATGGTCTCCTGATCAAGATGATCATAGTGGTTATGGGAAATAATTACCGTAAATTTATCCGCGATCGATTTCAATGACCCGGGCGAAATTGCCGGCGGTGATTTTCTTTTTACGATCAATGCCCGATCTGTCAATATGGGATCGGTAAGCCAGAACTCCCCTTTCAGGTGGATTAAGAAGCTTCCGTGGCCCAGCCACATAATGAAATCCTTTCCCTTAAAGCGGGCAATCCTCTCTTCCGCATCCGGAATTACCCCGGGTCGGTATGTCTCTTCGATCGGTGTATACTTCTTTCTTTTGCTGATTTTCCATTCAATCAGATCCAGCAGATTTTTTTTCCCCATTTGCTTCCAGGGATTAAAAAACTTTCCGTTCTCCTGGTGGGAAGCATACAGTTGGGAGGGATCCGAATTCCTCACTTCCTGACGCCAGACAATTTCGTCAAATGGTTTTGGATCGCAGCCAATCAGCACGAAACATAAAGACAGGATGAACGAGACCGCAATTGCTTCACGAAAAGCTCTTCCCCGCATCATAGGTTCCATTTTCACATCACGTTCTGGAAGATTTCTAGAAATACAGGGTTAAAAGCGCAATGTAAAATTTGCACTGAACTGATTGCCATCATTGAAGTTCGGCTCACCCGAACCCAATTCATATCGGAGATCAAAACTCTTTTCAGGAGCAAGGACCAGCCTCAGAATCAAATCCAGTCTGTAATAAATTTCTGAATTTGGAATATCATACCACACACGGCCCAAAGGAAGGAACCGGACTAGCTGCCTGTCTTTATTAAAATGAAACAGATCAATTTCAGCACTTCCGCCAAGAGCTGCCCGCATAATGAAACTATTGGTATCTTCTTCACTTTCATCAACGGCGCCGCCGAACTCAGGATCCTGCCCGAGGGTGTCTTTAATTTCAAACTTATAACCGGTCTGGAGAAAAAGGCCGATTTCCGGACGCTTAATCATCTGGTTTTTTCCTACGGGTCTTCCGATAAATTCATATCCGAATTCCCCGACAACATTCAATTTATCAAAGCGGTGATCCGTTTCAAATCCGATGGCCAAAGGGAAACGGAGAAACGATTTTGGTTTCTCCGATTTTTTTTCAGCTCCTGCCGGTGTTGCTCTGGGCCATAAATAATTTCCACGAATCCTGGCAATAACACTGCGAAAAGCGTCTTCTCCGCCGGTCTGAATGAGAAGATCCGGGGAAAAACTGGTCAGCCTTCCTTTACCGATGCGAAAATCATCTTCCCCGACGCTTGCGAAAAGTCTGTCTTCGTCTACCTGCTCATTATAGCGCAGGTATAAATTGATCGCACCCAGATTCGTATCCGTGCGAACCGTTCCAAAAGACAACTCAAAAGGGTGAGTTCCTTCTTCTTCTGCCGAAACAGATGAAAATGGCAGCAAAATAACAATCAAAGCTGAAATTAAAATAACCAGTGTAGATTTCCGCATAATTTACTCCTTAATGTTATCGTATTTATTCTTCAGAACAGAACTCAAAAAACATTTCGGCCAGCCGGGAAAAATCACAGTCAAACCTTTTTAGCGGCAACAAGGCGCGCGAAATGCTCAAAGGATCTGTCATATGTCCGCTCCGCCTCATCGGGAAAGCAGCATGCAGGAAGCTCTCGGCTTCGGGCATGATACTGAATGCATTCACAGCAGGCTCCCTTTCTTGAGCATGGTTCGTAACTGCAGTTGCATGAATTCAGGTTTTTATCTTTTGAACATTCCATTTACGTCTCCTTTTTATTTTCGACTGGATCTCACCTCAGCATCAGGGTTTACCTTAATAGGATTTACTTTAATAATGACGACTTTTATTTTATTTGATCCTGTTATCAATATCCTTAAGAATTGTAAAGACTGTCTTTGCAATTCAAGCTGGCGCATGGTAACACAGGCCATGAAAAAAAGGACGGTAAAATGGAAAATAACAGCAAAAGCGAACCCAAGTACGTAAAAATTGTAGTGCTTGACAGCACGATTGAATCCCAGCTTGTCTGTTCCATCCTGAATGATCGAAACATCTCCTACTTCACAAAATCCTATCATGACACAGCGTATGACGGCCTTTTTCAGGTTCAAAAAGGCTGGGGCGAGATTTGTGCGCCTGCTGAATATAAAGAAGAAATTCTTGAGATTGTAAATGATCTGCGACAAACAAAAAATAACCCCTGATAACACCGGAAAAAATGTGAAAAGCAGATTACTTCAAATACTCAGACAGAAAAAAGAGCCTGTTTCCAATGAAGATCTCGGAGGAAAACTCGAAATCAGCACAGAGTCTTTAAAAAAGCAGATAGCCGAGCTTCAGGATGCAGGCTATGAGATCATCACATCAAAGAGCGGGTATCGGCTGATAAACGACAGTGATTTTCTGTTCCCCTGGGAATTCCCGGAAAGGGAGTCAAAAATCCACTTTTTCAGGGAGCTCTCATCCACAATGGATATTGCAAGGGATCTGGCACAAAAAGGGTGTCCCGACTTTACGGTTATCATTGCAGAACTTCAAAGCAAAGGGCGCGGACGCTTGCAGCGGGTATGGCAATCAGAACAGGGAGGGCTCTATTTTACCATCGTTCTCAGACCGGATATGGCTCCCTCGAAAAGTTTCCGCATTAATTTTGCCGCCTCTCTTGTGCTCGCTTCTGTTTTAAAGAAACTGTTTCACATAGATGCCAAAGTAAAATGGCCGAACGATATTCTGGTGGGCAACATGAAGGTTTCCGGCATGCTGTCTGAAATGGAAGCAGATGCCGGGAGACTCTCTTTTGTCAATCTCGGTATCGGGGTTAATGTCAATAACGATCCCGGGGAATATGAACAAAAGGCCACATCCATAAAAAAATTAATTGGAAAGACTGTTGCTCGCCGAAATCTCCTCGCCTGTTTTCTGGATGAGTTTGAAAAACGAATTGCAGGCAGATCGCTGGACAATATTATTTCACAATGGAAACAGGCCGCATATACACTGGGAAAGCACGTACGGGTTGTTACGGTTCAAGAAACTCTGGAAGGGCTGGCAGTTGATGTTGACGAAAACGGCACCCTGATTCTGAAACAGAAGGATGGTACTGTAAAACAGGTAATCTATGGCGACTGCTTTCACTGACCCGGCCGGTTAAACCGTAACATACCATAATACAATAAAAATCCGGGCCTTTTTAATCGAATCAAGGGCTAAGATTGATAAGCTCGTAAAAAGTCACAAAACAAACGGCAAAGTAAAAAGTTCAAGTTCGAGGCACGCGAATCTTGTATAATGAGGCATAGTTAGCCTATTCCGCAATTATACAAGATGAAGCGCAACAAAGAAATTGGACTTTTTACGAAGCTGTCAAGATTGACACATTCAAGAGGTTATAGTAACTTTCAGCCGGTATTGAAGTTCGCATCACCTGAGGACCTTACTGCAGCCGGCAACCGGCTGTTTTAATTTGCCTGGGATTCAGGAATCTGAATGCTATTTTTGTTTTCCAAAACGGGCTGAACTTCGGATAAAAAGAGGAGAACGCAAATTGAAAGTGATTATTATCGGAGCCGGTCAGGTTGGATTTCACATTGCGAGCAGACTGGCTATTGAAAACAAGGATGTTGTTGTAATTGATCTGGATTCTGAAGCATTACGAAGGATTTCCGATGAAATCGATGCTCAGGTATTAAGGGGGTCCGGCAGCAGTCCGATCGTTCTTGAAGAGGCCGGGATAAAAGAAGCGGAAATATTTCTCGCGTTAACCGACAGCGACGAAACCAATCTTGTGGCATGCCTTGTTGCCAACATACTTTCACCTGCCACAAAAAAACTGGCACGCATCAGAAATTCGGATTTTGATGAATATCATAAAATATTTCGAGAACATGCTCCACACATTGACACCGTCATCAATCCGGAAATCGAAGTTGTCAAAACCATAGAAAGACTTCTGGAAGTACCCGGAGCAGTGGATGTGGGAGAATTTGCCGACGGAAGAATGAAATTTATCGGCGTCCGGCTGGATGCAACCGCCCGTCTTGCCGGGATAAAGCTCTCTGACATTAAAACAAAAATGGGCCGGAGAACATTGATCGCCGCGGTTATTCGCAATGAGGAGCTGATCATTCCAACCGGTAAAGACCGGCTTCTGCCCGGTGATCTTGTCTATTTTATCAGTGAAGCAGATAAGCTGACCGAAACCCTGTCCGCCTTTGACAAGCATGCACAGCCGCTCAATAGAGTTCTGATCGTAGGCGGCGGCAGAATCGGTTATCGATTGGCGAACTTTCTTGAAAAAAAATCCATCTATACAAAAATCATTGAAAAAAACCCGGAAAGATGTGCACAACTTGCCGAAAATATGAATAAAACAGTTATACTTTGCGGGGACGGATCTGATCAGAGCCTTATGTTAGAAGAAAATATCTCGGAAATGGATGCCGTTATAACACTCACAGATGATGAGGAAACCAACATACTTGTTTCACTGCTGTCAAGACGCATGGGTGTGAGGGAAACAATTACGAAAATAAGCAAATTCAGCTACTTTCCTTTAATGTCCATGATCGGCATCGAACAGGTGGTAAGCCCCAGGCTTTCAGCCATAAATACAATCCTGCAGCATATCCGAAGAGGGAAGGTGCTGTCTGCAATATCAATCAAAGGAGAACAGGCCGAAGTGCTGGAAGCGGTTGCGCTCCCGACCTCCGACATTGTGGGCAAACCCTTGAAAAATATTTCATTTCCAAAAGGCACCCTGCTTATCGGCATCATACATAACGATGATGTGATTACGCCTTCCGGAGACAGTATCGTGGAACCGGATGACAGAATAATTATTTTTGCCCGAAGAAAGGCAGTTCCGCAGATTGAAAAAATATTGACCGTAAAGCTGGAGTTCTTTTAAATGCGCTGGCGTTTTATTGCAAATATGGTCGGAATTCTGATCTTTTTTCTTGGGATCAGCATGATATTTCCGCTTATCTGCGGACTATACTTTAGGGACTCGAGCGTGATGCCGATCATGACCTCCATGGCGGCAGCCGTCGGCTCCGGCGGTTTGATCTATTTCAGTTCAAGGTGCAAAGATTCCACACAAATAAGCCATCGGGAAGGGATGGCCATTGTCACCATCAGCTGGATTTCGATAGGTCTGTATGGAGCGCTCCCGTTTTATCTGGGGGAAGTTTTTCCTTCATTCACCGATGCATTTTTTGAGTCCGTATCGGGATTTACCACAACAGGCGCTTCAGTGATAATAAATATCGAGATTGTGCCAAAAGGATTTCTTTTCTGGCGCAGTTTCATCCAATGGCTCGGCGGTATGGGTATAATTGTCCTGTCTGTTGCGATACTCCCCTTTTTAGGTGTCGGCGGTATGCAGCTTTACAAGGCCGAAGTGCCGTCCCCTGTTCCGGACAAGCTGAAACCGCGTGTCCGGGAAACAGCAAAAATGCTCTGGAAAGTATATGTATTGATTTCACTCATGGAAGTCGTCCTCCTGCTGTTTGGAGGCATGAGTCTTTTTGATTCTCTCTGCCATACCTTCACAACAATGCCGACAGGCGGTTTTTCGACAAAAAACACCTCTATTGCACATTTTGACAGTGTTTATTTTGACACGGTCATTATTTTTTTCATGCTTCTTGCGGGAATCAATTTTTCGCTTCATTTTCAACTGCTGAAAGGAAAAAGCCTCGCTTTCTGGCAGGATTCGGAATGCCGTTTTTTTCTGGGTACCGTGCTCTTTTTAACCCTGATTGTGAGCATGAATACCTATGGTAATTTTTATAAAACACTTGGAGAGGCCTTCCGTTATGGTGCGTTTCAGGTTGTCTCCATTATCACCACTACCGGTTATGCCACTGCAGACTATGAAAAATGGCCGGCAATGTCCCAAATTATTCTTCTTTTTTGCATGTTTATCGGGGCATCGGCAGGTTCTACAGGCGGCGGAATGAAATGCATCCGCATCATGCTTTGCTTTAAATACTGTTACAAGGAACTCTTTTCCTTGATCCATCCCCGTGCAGTCACCCATGTAAAAATCAGCGGGAAAGTCGTTCCGGAAGATGTAATGAGAAGCATCCTGGGGTTTCTTGCATTATACATGGGTCTTTTCGTGGTATCTTCCGTTATCCTCGCTGGAATGGGTGTAGATCTGCTGACTTCTTTCACAGCAGTTGCATCAGCTATCGGAAACATCGGCCCGGGTTTCGGAATGGTGGGCCCGGCTGAAAATTATGCCGCGATCCCTGCATCCGGTAAATGGCTTTTGGCCTGGTGCATGCTTCTCGGGCGACTCGAAATATATACGGTAATCATACTAATTGTTCCTGAATTCTGGAGGAAATGAACTATCGAGAAATTCATCATATCCTAAAGCAACTAAGCTCGTAAAAAGGGAGAATTGATTTCTTCATCACCAAATGATAAAGTAAGCATTCAGGGAGCGAGCCGTATCCCAAACCAATGCTTATTACGATATTTTGGAAGGTTAACAAAAATCCGAAAAAAAAGGAAAAGAACATACTGTTTTGGGGTTGACAAGGCTTCAATAAACAGCTAAAAGCCTTATGTTTTAGGGGCCGTTAACTCAGTCGGTAGAGTATCTGCCTTTTAAGCAGAGAGTCGCGCGTTCGAGCCGCGCACGGCCCACCATAAAACATAATGTTTGTCCCCATCGTCTATCCTGGTCCAGGACATCCCGCTTGAAAAACGGGACAACAGGATCAAAAACTGTGGTGGGGAAAATGACATAAGAAAGTTGGGTTTTTTTTAGTCCCCATCGTCTAGTCTGGTCCAGGACACCGGCCTTTCACGCCGGCAACAGGGGTTCGAATCCCCTTGGGGACGCCAAGCAAATTCACTGAGTTAGCCAAAATCGGCTAACTCCTTTTTACTTTTCGGGTACCGAGCTAAATTTTTTTAACAAAAATTGATAGTAGAAAATTGTAGATTTCAAAAATAGAGTACAACCAAAAAAGTTCGAATTTTGTTTGAGCTATAAAAATTAAATCTAAACCTGTATCAGACATGATTCGC
>JAQYVL010000057.1 GCA_030145525.1 Desulfobacterales bacterium | reverse complement strand
AACCATCACTCAGGCTGGAGTACTTGAGCGCTGCAAATGATCTGACCCGGGGAAAGGCACATGATGCGCTTGTTGATGTCGAAGCAACTCTCGCATTAACAAAACGTTTTATGAAAGAAACGGAAATGTGGAACTATCTGTCCGGTTTTTTTGTTAAAAACATTGACCGGCAAAGAATGACAAAATTGCCGGTTGCTTTTAAACAGGGAACCGCTGAGTACACAGGCGGCATGATGATAAATGGTGAATTCGGAACAGATATGCTTTTTCAAATTCCTGTGATTTTTATTGGAAACTCCATTCCCTATTCCAATCAGACACTCTGGCTCCGGACAGATCTTCCGGAATTACGAGATACAGCATTGGATACGATTCCGGAAACCACAAGAGTCTCAAGGAAGCGATTAGGTGAGCCGGGTATTCTGCTACCCCCCTTTGAACGTTATGTAAAACTTCTGGACGAAAAACGGCTCCTGGAATCTGAAAAAAATATTGAATGGCTTCAGGGGAATTCGGATATTTTTATCTCTATAATCGAATACCACCGGAACTTCCGATATTCGGAGATACCTGATCTTGATGCAGATGCAGCGCTTTATCAAATGGATTTCATGCCCCGCAAAACAGAAGCACTCTGTAGACAGTTTCACCTCGCTCCGATACAGGAAAAAGAAAAATTAATCGATCAGATTCAGATACCTGAAACCAAAGCACTTGCCTTACGAGTACTCGCAAGAAATTATCCTGAGAGTATCTCTTCCGCAAACAGAAAAACTTTCAGGAAATACATGAAAAAAGTAGCCCCGCCTGCGCAAAAGGATCCATTATGCGATTACAAGGGGGGTCTGCGCACAACTCCTGTTTCCGCACTCGCTGAAATAAAAGAGCTGAAAAAAAACAGCGACCTTGAAAGCATACAGCTAAGCCTGCTCGATGAACTGGAAACGTATATTATTCAAACTTTTCAGATGGCTTCGTAAATACCCTGGAAAAGAGTATAGTCTAAAAACAAACGAAGCGCTTCAATTTTACGGCTCTTGACAGGCTGTTTTTGATCTGGTAGATGAAAAAATGAAAATATAAATCATTTTTTCATTTATTTCAGAAAAGCCATGGGAAAAAAGACAAGCACAAACCAGATCTATGAAACCGCTCTGAAAATCTTTGCGAAATACGGATTCAGGCGTACAAGGGTTGAAGATATAGCCCGGGAACTCGATATGGCCACCGGCACGCTTTATCGATATGTAAAAGACAAAAAAGATCTGTATGAAAAAACCGTTGAATTTGGAATTATAAGATGGCAAAGAAAGGTTTTTGAAGCCATAGCGGAAGTCGATGACATAAAAACGCGTTTTATCACCATGTGCACAAAAGGGTATGAATACCTTTCAGAAGATGTTCATCTGCGTGAAATCATGATCCACGATCCATCGATCTTCCCCCTTTCACCAAGAAAAGTGCGTTTCCCGAATATCGACAATGCATCCATTACACTGTTAAAAGATATATTGAGCCAGGGAATAAAAGAGAACGTTTTCCGGAATGTGGATGTAACGCATGTGGCCGAGCTTCTTTACTCAATTTATGTGATGTTCATTATCAAAACATATATCAAATCGGAAGGACAGTCGACACAGAAAATGTTTAACGAAGGTCTCACCATACTGCTTAACGGTCTTTTAAAAACAAACGAGGTGACATCCCAATATAAACCCACAGAAAAAGGAGGAGAACGTGGACATACATATTGATTATCCAGGCCGCATTAAAAAAATAACAGAAGGAATGAAATCAAGTGGAATTGATCTTTTCCTCGCTACAAGAGGAAAAAGTGTAAACTACATTGGAGGTGCTTTTATTCCGTGGCGCAGTGTCGCACCGGTTTCAAAAGACGGCTATGTGGGTCTGAACACACTTTTAATGGACTGTGAACGCCTTAAAGACGATTCCTGGCTGAAAAACATCGTTCCCTGTGCTCCGCTTCCAGGTATGGAACTATGGGAAGTTACTGTACAGCAGATAAAATCCCTTGGATTTGAGAATGCAACAATCGGCCTTGAAATGGGTCATTCTCCCAGAATGATTGCCGGTTTTCTTTTTGCCACCGAATATGAGTACTTAAAAGAAGCCCTTCCCAACGCCAGGTTCGTCAATTCGCTTGAATTGATGGATCAGGCAACCTTTGTAAAAGAACCTGCCGAAATCAGGCTCATGCGCCAGGCTGCTGCCATAGCCGATGCCGCTCAGGAAAGAGTAATGGAATCTCTTTATGTCGGCATAACCGAACTGGAGATTGCAGGAATCGGAGAACTTGAAATGCGCAAACTCGGCAGCGAGTTCCACTGGCCGGTAACAGGCTCCGATGAAATCGCTTCAGGATATCGTACCTGGTACTCATTAGGCGGATGCACTCCTCCGACGGATAAGGTTGTTCAAAGGGGTGAGAACCTGCTGGTTGACATGCATCCTACCTACAAACAATATTATTCGGATCTCTCCCATAACTACATACTCGGCAAGCCGACAGCGAAACAGCAGAAACTGGCGGATGCATATCTAAAAACCTCGGAAAAGCTCATCTCCTCATTAAAGGCCGGATCAACTGTAGGTGAAGTATGGAATACCATCAATGACGAAGTCACAAAATTAGGCTATGTGGATTATACCCTTCCGGGATTCGGTCATGGTCTTGGAGTAGTAGGTCATGAATGGTATCCGGCAATATTGAACAACGATGAATTTCGCGATGTCGTGCTGGAAGAAAATGTAGTGGAAGTGGCGGCCCTTGTCATAAACGTCCCGGATGTAGGAGGTATGAGGCTTGAATGCCCGGTACGGGTCACTTCCTCAGGCGGTGAAATGCTGACAACAACACCGCTTGAATTGACCATTCTTGATGCATAAAGATGATTCAAAAAAGGGTGTTTTAAAATCGCCTCTTACCGGTTTTATTTTTTCCAAAGAGGAATCGAACTTTGCAGACTAATCAATTGACATGGCAGCCGTTTTTAACTATGCTGGGACATTACACATTATTTTTCCCTGTTATAAAATATGTTAAAATCAAATATGAAGTAGCACTTTTAATGTCTTAAAACCGAGGAGGCACGCATGCTTAAATTTGTTACAAAACCATTGGTTGTCTGTCTGATCACTGCATTGGTTCTTGTACCGCTGGGAGCTGAAGCTCTTGCTGCCGGGAAAGACCCGAGTGCCGGCGCGATGATTGCTGATACATTCCTTGCCCGGCCATTGGGCTTGGTCACAATAATTGCCGGTTCAGCAGTTTTTGTGGTCTCTCTCCCGTTCTCCGCCCTTGGAGGAAACGCTTCGACTGCGGTTCAAAAACTAGTGAAAGATCCATTTGTATTTACTTTTAAAAGGCCGCTCGGAGATTTCTGAAAAATTTTATATGCAGAGCTTTTCCTGTAAAAAGGCTGCGGCAGAAATGAACAGTTCTGCCGCAGCCTGATAAAAAACAGGTGTCGTATTTTTAAAACACCCGGTGCTCCAGCTATCGTACCTCTTAAAAAAGCGGAAAGGAAAATGCTGATGATTATTCCGCATGACGAGTTAAGCCCGGAAGCATTACAGGGTCTTATAGAACAATTTGTCAGCAGAGATGGAATCGATTCCGGGCATGCAAAAACACCCCTTACTCAAAAAATAGCGATTGTAAGATCACATCTGAAAATCGGCCGTATATTTATTGTGTTTGATTCAAACTCCCATACATGGAATATTTTGCCAAAGGACGAAATTCCATTGGACATGCTGAAATAATACCGCTGAAATAATACCATTGATCAATTCATAAGAAAGTCTAAGTCTGGATGGTAAAGAAAAAAGTTCAAGTTCAAGGCGCGCAAAGCTTGAAGAATGAGTCGTACATATAAAGTACGTCGAATGATTTCAAGCTGAAGCGCAACACAGAAACTGAACTTTTTACGACGCCATCATCGTTGACTGTCATTCGTCCCATCCATATTCACCGACAAGTTTGACAAACCGGCATCCGCCTAAACTGGTTTTCCTTATCCCGTTCCCATCCCGATAGATCTTAACCAGATCCTGGGAATGCTTGTCTCCAACCGGAATAACCATTCTGCCTCCGATAGCAAGCTGGTTGACCAGGACCGCAGGAATTTCCGGCGCACCGGCAGTCACAATAATCGAATCAAACGGGCTTTCTTCCTTCCATCCCGAAGTACCGTCGGAATATTTTGTAACAATATTGTGATATTTAAGCAGGTCAAAAATTTTCCGGGCCTTGATAATAAGGGAGTGCTTCCTTTCAATTGTATAAACCCGATACACGATATCCGCTAAGATAGCAGTCTGATAGCCGGAACCAGTACCGATTTCAAGAACACGATCATCTTTTTTGGGTTCCAGCGCCTTGGTCATTTCAGCAACAATATAGGGCTGGGAAATGGTCTGCTGCTCCCCGATAGGCAGGGGGAAATCACCATATGCCTGATCCCTCAACGCTTCACTGACAAAAAGATGTCTGGGGATTTTACGCATTGCGCGAAGAACATTTTCATCATCGATACCGCGTCTCTCAATCTGCCTCCGAACCATATCCTCCCGCTGACTAGCATATTTCAGGGCTTCCTTATCCATTTTCTCCTTATATTAATAATATCGTACCTGGAACCGAATCTATCTTACTGACTTATTCATGATGGAAAAAATATGAAACAATTCTGACCCACATACGGCTGAGGCATAAGGCAGAGGATTGGAACCAGTCTGTTCTGAACGGTATCAAAATTATATTTTATATATTATCCGTTTTTCCGTTATAATAATATCGACATATTTGTCATGCGACTCCATCGGAATCTGCTGAATCAGTTGATCTTCAAATGCCAGCGTTACTTTCCTTGCAGTGATTGGCAGCTTTGGAATGAATTGATCAAAAAATCCTATTCCTGTTCCGATTCTGCCCCCCTTTTCATCAAAAGCCAGACCCGGGATAATCGCAATCTCTATACTGTCAATAGGAACAATCTTGCACTTATTCGGATCGGGTTCCATGTTCCCCAGAGGGCCTTCGATCAATTCCGTATTCAGATCACCAATTTTCATTAAAGTCATTTCTTTTTTTTCAATATCAAAAGAGGGAAGCACAACAATTTTATTCAGCTTGAGGCTTTCCTTTATGACACCTGACAGATCAATCTCATCCTTTCGAGCTGATGGGAGAAAGGCAATTTTTGATTCCTGAAAGTTGGCAAAGGAAAGAAGTCTTTTCGCCAGCATTTGAAGCTTTTCAACCCGCTTTTTTTCATCATAAGACGCGATCTTCCCGATGATCTCATCTCGTATTTCCTGTTTTTTCTCTTTAATATCGTCCATAAATATTCTCCGCTGCAAATATTCAGATTAATTCCGCTGCATTTTATATCAGGTCGCTTTTTTTACAAGGGCCTGTTATGTCAAAAGTAACATGCAAATATTATCTTTTATCGGAAAGGGCAATCATTGTCAACTCGCAACTTGTAATAATTATTGACTAAACATACTCCGCATGATATTTTTTTTGATCCTTGCTGACAGCCAGAGATCTATAAACACCTGGTTTCCAGCTTTTTACCCGGATTATCCGGCATCTTCTGCATGTATAAATTTAAACTGAAACATAGGTATTGTTATGCTGGAAATCAAGTATGTAAGACAAAATATACAAGAAATACAAAAAGCTCTGAATAACAGAGGTCATTCCGCCGATCTTGATGCATTTCAGAAAAGCGATGAAAACCGAAGATTGATTCTGCTTGAGGCTGAAACACTCAGGAACCAACGAAATGTTGTTTCCGAGCAGATCGCTCAACTTAAAAAACAGGGGGATAATGCAGACGACCTGGTTTCCGAAATGCGGGAAGTCTCCTCCAGAATAAAAGAACTGGACAAATCGCTCTCGGAAAATGAAGCGCTGGTCAATGAGATTCTGATCGAAATTCCGAACATTCCCCATTCATCTGTTCCGGTGGGAAAAGATGAGACGGAAAATACAATAGTAAAAAAAACGGGCACGCCGCCTGATTTTGATTTTAAGCCGAAACCCCACTGGACAATCGGAGAGTCCCTTAATATACTCGATTTTGAAAGGGCTGCAAAAATAGCCGGCGCCCGTTTCCCTTTATATCTGGGGGCCGGAGCAAGACTTGAAAGAGCCCTGATCAACTTTATGCTCGATATCCAGACAACGGAGCACGGATACAAGGAAATTCTCCCTCCGTTTATCGTAAACCGAAACGCAATGACCGGTACAGGGCAGCTCCCAAAATTTGAGGAGGATCTATTTAAAATCGAAGGCTGGGATTATTTTCTAATTCCAACCGCCGAAGTTCCTCTAACCAACATTCACAGTAAAGATACACTTGAAGAGGAACAGCTACCGGTTAAATATGTTGCTTATACACCCTGCTTCCGTTCTGAAGCCGGATCTTACGGGAAAGACACTCGAGGACTGATCCGGCAGCATCAGTTCAATAAAGTTGAGCTTGTAAAATTTTCACACCCCGAGACTTCCTATGATGAACTGGAATCCCTGCTGGATAATGCTGAGACCATTTTGCGGCGTCTTGAGATTCCCTATCAGGTCATTACGCTGTGTACAGGTGATCTCGGCTTCTCCGCTTCCAAAACCTATGATATCGAAGTATGGATGCCGGCACAGAGTACATACAGGGAAATCTCCTCCTGCAGTAATTTTGAAGATTTTCAAGCTCGCCGCTGCAGCATCCGGTTTCGTCAGAAAGGGAAAAAAGGAACGAAGCTCGTGCATACACTCAATGGTTCCGGACTGGCAGTAGGACGAACGGTTGCCGCGATTCTTGAAAATTTTCAACAGTCCGACGGAACCGTGTTGATCCCGAAAGAACTTAGACCTTATATGGGAGGACTGGAAAAAATAAAATCATGAAGCTGGAAAAATTTCCGAAAGAAATTCAGTCTTATCTCATCCCTGAAACAAGGGGGGAACTGATATATCGATGCCTGGGGTGTGCAAACGAGTTTCCCATTGAAAATCTGCTTTATACCTGCCCTGAATGCGGCCAGGTGCTTTTAATTCATGACCTTGATTTTAAAAAACTCAAAGAAATACCGGGTGAAACCTGGCATCTTATTTTCGATCACAGAAAAATGCTTAAAATGCCTTCTTTGAAAGGCATCTACCTGTATCACGAGTTTATCGGACCGGTCATGCCCCTCGAAGATATTGTTTATCTGGGAGAGGGACACACGCCGATGATTGAAGCCAATTCAATTCTGCAGGAAATGGCCGGGGTACGGTTTTTTTATAAAAATGATGGTCAAAATCCAAGCGCCTCCTTTAAGGACCGGGGAATGGCCAGCGCCCTCAGTTACATCAACTTCCTTGTCAAAAAAGGATCTGTTGACAATGTCCTTGCAATCTGTGCGTCCACCGGCGACACATCTGCAGCGGCGGCCCTGTATGCCTCCTATTTAAAGCCCCATGTAAAATCAGCTGTTCTCCTGCCGCACAAAAAAGTAACGCCCCAGCAGCTCTCCCAGCCCCTGGGGAGCGGCGCAGATGTTTTTGAGATCCCGGGTGTATTTGACGACTGCATGAAAGTGGTGGAAGCCCTTTCAGACAATTACAATGTCGCTCTTTTGAATTCCAAAAACGCCTGGCGAATTCTGGGACAGGAATCATACTCTTATGAAATTGCACAGGATTTTGATTACAATCTTAACAATACAGTTATTGTGGTTCCCATTGGGAATGCCGGAAATATTACCGCTGTAATCAACGGCTTTTTAAAATTTTATGAAGCAGGCATAATAGAAAGCCTTCCGAAAATCATAGGTGTTCAGTCACAGCATGCCAACCCGGTATATCGCTACTATCTTGAACCGGATGAAACCAAGCGAAAATTTGTTCCGGTTACCGTTAAAGCCAGTGTCGCACAGGCAGCCATGATCGGGAACCCTGTATCAATGCCCCGGGTAATCAGTCTTGTAAAAAGATATAACCGGGAAAGCGGTTTTCAGAACATCTATTTTGTAGAGGTATCGGAGCAGGATATCATGGACTGGGAACTCAGAGCCAACCGCAATGGTCATATTGCCTGTACCCACGGAGGAGAAACACTGGCAGGTCTCGTAAAAGCAAAAAAACAGGGGATTGTCGGTTCCGAGGATGTTGCGGTGATCGATTCAACCGCACACCCCCTCAAATTTTCAGGGTTTCAGGATATGTACTTTGAGAACCGTTTTCCGCCTGAGTATGGTATAAGACCGAATTCAGAACTGATGAATTCACCAAGGCTCATTTGCCCGGAAGATCTGAATGAAATTCCAGCCCCGGGAAAACCGGTTACAGGTGAAGCGTTTCATAAGTTTGTATCACGCGTCTCTCAGGAGATCGCGGTAATACTGAACCTTACTAAAAGATAGATCATTACAGAAATCAATTGTTACGAGGTAGATCAATGAGAGAAAACTGTATTTATATTTTTTTCAGCATGGTTCTCGTTTTTTCCCTTATCGCCTGCACCCCTTCAAAAGATGAACAACTGCGCAAGGACAGGGCTGAAGCATTAAGAAAGATAGGGGAAGCCTATATGTCTGAAAACAAAAACGCGGCCGCCTTTCGAAAACTCAAGGAAGCGGAAACGCTGAATCCGGAGAATCCGCACACCCATTTTGCTTTGGGAATATTTTATTTCAACAAAGAAAAATATGACATAGCGATTGATCATTACAAAAAATGTCTGGAATTAAAACCGGATTTCGCATCGGTCCGAAACAATATCGGTCTCGCGTATATGAAAAAAGGGAACTATGACACGGCCATATCCTTTTTTAAGGGACTGATCGATAACTATGTGTATGCAACACCCCATTACCCGCTTTTTAACCTGGGCCAGGCCTACTACTATAAAAAAGACTACAAGACTGCGGAAAAGTTCTTTCAGGAAGCGCTTGAAATGGAGCCCGAATATGTAATCGCGATCCACTGGCTGGGACGAACGCAACTGGAGATGGGGAAAACAACCGACGCGGTAAAAAGTCTGGATAAAGCCGTTTCCATCAATTCGTCGGTCCCGGAAATTCATTTTGACCTGGGAAGGGCTTTTCAGGTCCTGGGCGAGAAGGAGAAAGCGCTGAAGGCTTTTCAAAAGGTGATCGAAATCGATCCTGAGGATATGCTTGCCGTTCAGGCAAAGAAGGAAATCCAAAGATTAATTCGTAAATGACCGTTCCGTTTTAAACAAGGAAGTGTTTATACCAGTTGTCAAATTAATGTTCCGATTCCCATATTCTCTAAAGCGATCAAATGCCTCCTCGTTCGTTGATTGCGGCATTTGGAGAGTTCTATCATTTGCTCCGCTAAATTTGAAAAACTCGGTCGCAAGCTCCCTCAAACAGTTTCAAATTTTACGCTGCGCTTCATGAAGAACCCTTTTCAAATGACCTCAATAGACTTCACTCAGAGGCCACTTGATCGCTGTTTAATCGGAACATATAATGACAATTACTAACTATCTGAAAAGAAAAGGCCGAAACCACTGCTTGAAAAGCATTGGTTCCGGCCTTATTTTTTT
>JAQYVL010000056.1 GCA_030145525.1 Desulfobacterales bacterium | reverse complement strand
TATGCCCAATACACCAGCCCTTGTTCTCTCCGGCATGTCAGGTATGAGCGGCAACAGATATGCATCGGCCGAAGACATTCAAACTGCCGGAACAATTCTCAAGGCTATGGGTGAAGTAGTTGAGGTGAAAGAGGAGGACCTTGATGCGGTGACAGCTCTTTCAGGTTCAGGGCCTGCTTATGCGTTTTACCTTGCGGAAATAATGATAGATGCCGGTATTACCCTCGGGTTTGATCCGGATACAGCTGTAACCCTTACCATGAAGACCATAGAGGGCGCTCTCAAACTGATGCAAAAAAGCAAGGAACCTCCTGAAATTCTTCGTCAAAAAGTTACATCGCCTGGCGGAACGACAGAAGCGGCTTTTCAAATTCTTGATTCAAACCGGGTAAAAGAAATTTTTGTTGAAGCCATTTCAAGAGCAGCGGAACGATCCCGGGAACTTAGCAAATAGAGCGATCAATCTTTTATCATGATAACCGAAAACGTACCATATCATCTTGCACTTCTGGCCGGCCTGGCATCATTCCTTTCTCCTTGTGTCCTTCCGCTAATTCCTGCCTATTTTACTTTTATTACAGGTCTTTCCCTGGAAGAGCTGACCGAAGGCAAGGCTTCCGCTATGCGTATCAAAATAATCATTTCAACGATATTATATGTCAGCGGATTTTCATTTGTATTTATCCTTCTCGGAGCTTCCGCGTCCTATCTCGGAAGTTTTATTTTTGAATATCGGAATATAATTATGAAAGTTGGCGGTGTTGTCATTATCCTTTTTGGTATTCATTTGACAGGCCTTATCAGTATCCGGTATCTTAATGTTGAAAAAAGACTCCACCTTCAGAAAAAGCCCCTTCACTTCCTGGGGGCTTTTCTTATCGGAATGGCTTTCGGAGCCGGCTGGAGCCCGTGCATCGGCCCATTACTGGGGTCAATTCTGATCATTGCAGGAAGCCAGGAAACCGTTCGCACGGGAGTATTGCTTCTTGCCGTATATTCGGCCGGTCTTGCAGTACCTTTTATTCTGATATCGATCTTTATTAATTTTCTTCTTGTTTTTATTAAAAAGGCCGTAAGATTCATCAGATATATAAATGCCGTGGCAGGAGTCCTTCTGATTATCATTGGGCTTTTGCTTTTAACCGACAAACTATTTTTAATAACAGGTGCTTAAAAAATATTATGCGAAAGTATTTATTTACAATCTGTCTGTCATCGCTGCTTTTTATTGTTACTATTCAAATTTCTTCCGCTGGAAACGCAGCAAAACAAAAGATCAAATGGTATTCATATGCCAAGGGGATAGCCGCAGGCAAAGCGGAAGATAAAAAAATCTTTCTGCACTTTTACGCTGACTGGTGCGGGTACTGCAAAATCATGAAGAATAAAACATTTAAAGATACTTCCGTGGTGGCCTATCTTAATAAAAACTTTATTTCAATAAAAGTGAATTCTGACCGGGAAAAAGCGCTTGCTCAAAAATACAGAGTCCGGGGGCTGCCTACAAACTGGTTTCTTAAGGAAACAGATGAAAAAATAGCCAGCAGGCCTGGATACATACCCCCTTCTGAAATGATTTTGTATTTAAAATTCATTCACACAGACAGCTATCAAAAAATGACCCTGAAAAATTTTAGTAAAAATCGAAATCTTCAATGACAATTACAGCTTCCTGCTTGAAACAGAGTCTTCATGATACAATTCTTCCCGAACCTCCGGCAGGCGATGGATTCAAGGCTGCGTGCGTATTTTTACTGATTTTCAATTTGGATAAACGTCCACTGATTCTGGCGATTCAGAAAGCGGACAATGAAGGCTATCCCTGGAGAAACCAGATGGCACTTCCGGGTGGCCATGTGGATAAAAGTGATACCGGTCATCTGAATGCTGCCTACAGGGAACTTGAAGAAGAGGTAAACATACCTCCGGAGCATGTGGAGTTTGTAGGTTCCATGGGGCATTTTCAAACAATTTTCGGCAGAGATGTAGAGGTTTTCATCGGATTATGGAATGAAAAGAGTCACGTTGTTTATGACCCTGCTGAAATTTCCAGGATGATTAAAATACCGATTGACCATCTGGTTAAAACCCACCAGCAGGAAAACTTCGCAGGAAGAATGCCGGATGTATATACACTTATCTATCCTTACGAGGACATAACCATCTGGGGGCTTACGGCAAAAATTTTACATTTTTTCATTGAAATGATGCTGCCCTGCCTTAAGAATCCTGACTGCATTCATCTGTGAACCGCCTGTACGCATCCTATTCAAGTCCATCCGATGGAAAATCTTTCAGGTACCTGTTCTGGTAACGGACAATGTATCTTCGCGTAAGACGTATGGTTATGGAAACAAGCGCAATGCAGCTTGCAAAGAGCAAAAAAACAGGCACCCAGACATGTTCACGGAATTCCGAATTTTCACCGCAGACTGAGACACCGGCAAGGCTGAATAAAAAAACAAGAAACAGAAAAACTATTGAAATAAAACATACCGTTTCCGTATCATACCATGGCGCAAAAACCTTTCGATGAACTACACTTTGATCTGGTCTCATAATCGTTACACTATTGTAAAAATATTCGAAATTAAACTTTTCAGGAATACATTAAAATTGATAAAGTCGCAAAAAGTCGCAAAACAGACGGCAAAGTAAAAAGTTCAAGTTCGAGGCGCGCGAGTCTTGTATAATGAGGCATAGTTAGCCTATTCCGCAATTATACAAGATGAAGCGCAACAAAGAAATTGGACTTTTTACGAAGCCGTCAAAATTTATATGGTAATAAAAAAATTATCAAGGTATATCCACGATCAGAGATCTTTTAACATAAAAAGCTCCAAATAAGCGTTTTCGTTATTAATAATTTGAAAGAGGTATAAAATTGAATGTAAAACGGTTCCCGGCTTGCTGGGTCAGCATATGGATCATCATCAGCTTTTCCGGATGCGCGATGACACCGAAAAGGCTTTTTTTAAAAGATGTATCCAGGTCTTATGAAAAAGGAGCCATTATTTCTTCAAAGAAAGGAGAAAGAGTTTCTTTTGAGGAAATGATGAAGGATCTTTCGAAGGTTGAGATTGTTTATGTTGGAGAAGCTCACACAAACCCTGACCATCATAAAATCCAGCTCAAAATCATTAAAGCGCTGATGGAAAATCATGATGACCTGCAGGTAGGCATGGAAATGTTTGATAAAACATATCAGGGAGTATTGGATGAGTGGTCTGCAGGCAAACTGGATGAAACAGTTTTTCTTGAAAAAACGCATTGGTATGCGGAATGGAATGTCGACTACTCCCTTTATAAAGATCTTCTGGATCTTATTAAAGAGAAAAAAATAAAAATCACGGCCCTTAATATTCCGTCACACATTCCTTCAAGAATTGCTGTAGGCGGAATCGGGAACCTCTCCGAAAATGATAAAAAATATCTGCCGGGCACAATCGATACCGGTGTTTTCGACCATCGGGAATATCTTGAAAAAATATTCGGGCTTCATCGCATAAGAGGACGGAACAAATTTGAATATTTTTATGCTGCCCAATGCGTTTGGGAAGAAATTATGGCCGAAAATACAGCCAACTCGGCAAAGGATGGGATGATGGTCGTTCTTGCTGGAAACGGCCATATTATCCATAAATATGGTATTCCGAACCGTACTTTCAAACGTAACGGAAAACCTTTTCGTACTGTTTTTCCGGCTCCGGCAGGGAGCAAGGCGGAGCTTTCCTATGCGGATTACATTTGGGTTACGCCTGATCCAAACCTTAAAAAGTAGGAAGGAAAGATTTTGGCAATTTTGTTGTATTATATAAAACTGGCTGCTGTGCTTGCGGCGGCACTTCTGCTCGGCCGCTGGTACGATCAGGAGAGAAAAAAACTGAAAGCGAAAGGGGAGCCCTGGCTCAAATCGTGGCTGACTGTTCCAGGTATTTTGATTATCATCATTCTGTGCCTCCTTATCTTCCTGCGTATATATATATCAGATAATTTACATGTTAGGATGATGTAAGAGACAAGAATTCATGACTTTATCTGGGCGAGATAATTTTGAATACTTGGAATAAATTCATGATCCGGATAATTTATAATTATCGCATTTAATATCGTTTCCGCCTTTGCCGGATTCATTAGTCTGTCATTGTAAATCTGTGCCGTACGGAAAAGCGTTTTCGGAACCAGGGGAGAATCCGGAAATATTTTTACAAGCCGGTTGTATGTGCCTATCGCTTCTCTCGACTTTCCGAATTCATTTAACCATCCGCCCAATTTAAACAGGACGGACACATCAGGAACAAACCTTGGGTCTTTCGCAATGCACTGTTTATAAGCCTCACAGGCTTTTCGTTTCTCATTTCTCTGCACCATAATTTCCAGGTGCCTTTTCCCGTGAGCCAGCATTTCGTCTATCCGGTTCATCATGGCAAGCAGTTTAAAATAGCATTCCGAAATGTCAGGATCATTGATACCGTTCTTTTTTTCCTCCTCCTGGATCAAAGCAAGCGCTTCATCATGCCGCCCCTCTTTGAACATGAAGTTTGTTTTGCTCAGGAGCTCAGACCCCTTCTCCTCTTTTGCGCCTTTCCCGGAATCGGGAGAATCCCTGAAATCTTCAAAATCAATTTTATATCCTATACTCTGGTGATATTGAAGAATTACGTAACCCATCAGATGGTAGGAAATGATGGTATAATAATTTTTACCCAGGCTTAAGAGAAATATGGTCAGTTCCGGCGGAAGAATTTTGAATGCGAATTGTGCCAGGGCAGCGGGGGCAAATAAAAGCAGGACAAGAAAAAAATACATGAGAAGGTATCCCCAGCCAATCCGAAGCGCAAGCTGAATAAAAATGACCGGATTTACAGCATGCATCAGGCTTTCCGTTGTTACAAAAATAATAATCATTGCAGGGACAGACAGAATCGCAACAATCAGAAATAGAACGGCAAAAAATATTCCGGCAAATTGCTGTACAAAAATAAATCCCAAAAAAATGGCGATAAAAATACCAAGCTGCTTGAAAACCTGATGAAAATCATCAGAAATGGTTTTAGAATCAATCTTCGGAGGCACCAAATCACCCCGGGCTGTCGCTTTAAGAGCTGCGTAGGAATACTTCAGTATTATTCCCCATATCGCAATTTGCACGAAAAGGCTTATGAATCCCGGACCCCTGAAGATAAAACCGGCAAGTGACATACTCAGCATGAGCCCTATGGGCCGCAAAGCCAGGGGGTAAACAAAAAATCTGGGAAGCCTGTTCCAGAAGGGTTCAATAAGATTGGCGGCGCCGATCCAGTCGGACGGAACCATGCATTTCGGGCAGAGATTTAAAAATTCACCCTTACTCAACCCCCCCTTCTCCCTTCTGGTTATACAGTCCGGACAAAAGGCCAAATTACATTTGGAACATTGAAAATGAGCCAGCTTCGTAGGGTGATGCAAACAAAATAATTTCATCTCTTTTGCCATATACAGGCACCTTTCAAGGTATGGTTGGCTTGGCGGGCAAGAAAACAAAAAATCAAAATTTTCTATTCATAACAGCTATGTATGAAAAATACAAACGGTATTTAAGAATCAAAATCCTTAAAAATTAAGAGGGAATAATCATCAAGAAACTCAGGCTTCGAAACCAGGACAAAAAATGCCCTTGATCACCAGGAGTTCGTGATCTATATTTCGTGATCTGTATATGTCAGTCTCGTAAAAAGTCAAAATTCTGATGGGAAAGGAAAAAGTATGCCTGAAGCCGGAGCATACAAAGATATTGCCGTTGCCCTGCCCGTATACAATACCTATACATACGGAATTCCTGAAACCTTATTACCCTTTGCGGAAGAAGGCAGGAGAGTCCTTATCCCCTTTGGACAGAGAAAGGTTACCGGCTATATACTCGGGTCAGCTGAAAAGATGGAGGGAATCAAAACCAAACTGATTATAGATATCCTGGATGATAAATCTCTTTTTCCGAAATCCATGATCCCATTCTTCAAATGGATTGCAGAATACTATAAATATCCTATTGGCGAGGTCATAAAAAAGGCCCTTCCCGGTGGAATAAATCTGTACGACTATGCCGAGATTTCCATAACCCGGTCCGGGAAAAAACAGCTTGACAAAAATGCCCTCCCCCCTGCTGAAAAAAAAATCCTGAAACTAGTTGAATCAGGTGCTGTACTGCAAAAAACTCTGCAACGAAAATTTCAAAAGGAAACGAATTCTGCATTAATCCATAGAATGGTTGAAAGAGGTGTAATACAAAAAAGACTCCGGCTTAAAGGAAAAAGCATCGGGCAGCGGGAAGAAAAATTTTTGTCAATCGTTAATTCCGACATCCCGAAAGACCGATTTTATGAAAAAAGAAAAATGATTATAGACCTTGCAAAAAACTATCCAAACGGAATTTCGTTCAAAGAGTTGAAGGCAAAGGCGGAAGGAGCCGAAGGATATACGGAATATCTGATTAAAAACGGCTTCCTTTCAGAGGATCTGCGCAAAGTTTATCGCGATCCCTTAGGCGAACCGGTTCCTCCTGACACCCCGCCCCAACTCACCCGGGAACAGGAAAAAACGGTTTCAACCATTCTGCGTTCGATGGGAAAAGGATTCACAACATATCTCCTTTCCGGTGTAACCGGCAGCGGGAAAACGGAAGTTTATATGCGAATCGCTGAATCTGCCGTGAAAAAAGGATATTCCGCCCTTATCCTGGTCCCTGAGATAGCACTGATTTCACAAACCGAGAGACGCTTCAGAGCCCGCTTCGGAGAATGTATTGCTGTCCTGCACAGCAGGCTATCCGCAGGTGAAAGGTATGATCAGTGGCTGAGAATTCTGGAAAAAAAAGTAAAAATCGTCATTGGCGCACGATCAGCCGTTTTTGCACCGGTTACAGACATTGGCGTGATTATTGTGGATGAAGAGCATGATGGCTCATACAAACAGGAGAGCAGTCTGCGATATCATGCAAGGGATATTGCCATTGTAAGGGCAAAACAGCAAAACGCGATTGCTCTGCTTGGCTCCGCCACACCCTCAATCCAGTCCGCCTATAATTCAGATCTAAAAAAATTCGACAGGCTGTATTTAACAAAAAGAGTAAATGATCGCCCATTGCCTGAGGTAACAGTTATTGATCTGTGCCGATACAGGGATGAGAGGGGCCTCAGAAAATTTGTCACACCGGAGCTGATCAAAGAGGTTAAAAAAAATCTCGATCGGGGAGAACAGGTTCTTCTCTTTCTGAATCGGAGAGGCTTCGCAAACTTCCCGGTGTGCGCATCCTGTGGTGAACCCATGCTGTGTAAGAACTGCGATATTTCACTTACACTGCATAAGGGCATCAATGCTTACAAATGTCATTTCTGCGGATATACCCGTGCATCGGTTTCCGCATGTGGAAAATGCGGTTCACCCGCTATCAAACTTTTGGGAATTGGCACGGAAAAGGTGGCTGCAGCCATGGAGAATTTTTTTCCGGATGCAAGAATCGCCAGAATGGATCGTGACACAACTGCAAAAAAAGGCTCCATGGTTAACATCTTGAAAGATTTGAGAAAAAATAAGATAGATATCCTGATCGGAACGCAGATGGTAGCAAAGGGCCATGACTTTCCTAATATTACCCTTGTGGGAATTATTTGTGCAGACCTCTCCCTTAATTTTCCGGATTTCAGAGCCAGCGAACTTACATTTCAAATTCTGGCTCAGGTTGCCGGAAGAGCAGGCAGGGGCAATATAAAAGGCAGGGTAATACTGCAGACATATAATCCGGATCATTTCAGTATAGCCGCAGCCCAGATGCAGGATTATGAACGGTTTTACAGCCAGGAAATTATTTTTCGAAAAGCATTGAACTATCCTCCATTTTCAAGAATCGTTCAGCTTAAAATATCGGGCAGGGATAAAAAAAAGACAAAAACGCATGCCATCCTTGCAGGTGAACGCTGTAAAACCATCTGTCAACAAGAGCGTCGATTCCAAAAAGACATTGAGATCCTTGGCCCTGTGGAGGCTCCTTTTTCTAAAATCGCCGGATATTACAGATGGCATATTCTGCTTAAAGGGACAAATACAGGCACACTTCATTCATTTGTTAACCGTCTGATGTTTGAAGACCATAATGTCATTCAAAATCGAAATGTTAGAGTGGTTGTGGATGTGGATCCGATCTTTATGCTTTAAAAGTTCATGGCATTATAAATAGTCAGATACATATCCTTAGATGGCTTTTTTTTTAAAATCTCTTTCTTGACTTTCAGGAATAACCATTTAGAATGCATAAAACCTGTTATGCGATATTTTTTTCACTATCAGTATATTTTTTGAGGAAATGTTTATGAAACTGAAAACTATCATCACGGCTATCTTTATTCTTCTTTTGTGTCAAACCAGCTATGCGGAAAACAAAATTGAATCAACGGCATTTCCAATAGTGAATGTGGTTGAAGGAACCTACAAATTTGAAATGGTTACCGAAGGGAAAGAAATTATACATGAATTTGTTATACAGAATACAGGGAAAGCACAACTTGATATTACGAAAGTTAAACCCGGCTGAGGCTGCACAGCCGTCTCTTATACAGAGCAGATCCCTCCCGGTGGTGAGGGAACAATAAAAATCAAAGTGAATACGAACGGATATGGCGGACGGAAGATGAATAAAAGCATTCGGGTTGAAACAAATGACCCTAACAATAAAAATTTCAATCTGAAAATAACCGGAGATGTTGAAAAATTCGTAACCATTTCTCCGTCAAGGCTAAGGCTTTCAGGTGAATCCTGGGCTTCGATAAAAGGCTCGGTAAAAATAATACCTGAAAAAAAATATCCGTTTAAAATTCTAAGTGTAAGTGCCAAAAATGGAAAGGACATCCACCAGGAACTGAAAGAAGCCGAGCATAAAGAAGGAAAGGGCTATCTTCTTACGGTGGAGAATATTAAAAAAGATGCGGGTCGTTATTTTGACGTCATCACTTTAAAGACGGACAGTAAGATAAGGCCTGAGATTCAAATAAGCGTCTACGGCAACATCTCTTCTAAAAAGAAGTAGGCGCGTTATTCAATCATCACTTTTCCGGTTTAGCCGGGTTGGGAAATCTCAATGAAACGGATTTCACTTTTTGCCGCCTGTCTGAGTATAGGATTTACTTTCCTGTTTTCATCGCCCTGTCTCTCCGAAAGCAGTGTGGTTGAAAATAAATCCAAAAACGGGATTCAAGAGCCGGATAATAATCCAGAGATGCCTGCATTACAGATAAAGGCAGGTCAGCTTGGCATAGTAGGCATTCATTTCGAATCCGGTTCTTCCGGAATCAACAAATGCTTCACGACTCAGTTGAACCAGATTGCAAATGCCTTGAAAACTGAAAAACTACGAAATGCAAAAATCCTTATTCGGGGACATACCGACAACAAAGGCCCTGCGAAATACAACCTCAAACTATCCAGGCTAAGGGCCAAAAGGGTAATGGATATACTTATTGAAAAATATAAAATTGACGAAAACCGACTGACTTCTGAGGGCGTCGGAGAAACAATGCCCATCTCCTCAAATGGCACCGAATCCGGACAGGCTCTAAACCGGCGGATTGAATTCATATACCTGGATAAACCTGACCCGAAAACGCCTGAATAGAAGTGGTTCTAAATCAGAGACGAACGAAAACTCAACCCCGCCAAAATTGTTAATCAAATGAAATTAATAAATATTAAAGTGATCGCATTTGACTGCGACGGTGTCATGTTTGATACAACAAAATCAAACATGACTTATTACAATCGGATTTTGAAGCATTTCAACATGCCTCACATGACGGCAGATCAGTTTGCTTACACCCATATGCACACGGTGAATGCTTCTCTGGACTATCTTTTTAAAAACAAAGAAATCCGAAAAAAAGCAGATGAGGTTCGCAAAACATTAAACTATTTTTCCCTGATTCGATATATGAAGATTGAACCCGGCCTGATACCGCTGTTGGAAAAGCTCCGGCCTGAATATAAAACAGCGATCGCAACAAACCGTTCTGACACCATGGATCGTGTTCTGTTTGAGCACAATCTTGAAGGGTATTTTGACCTCGTGATTTCGGCCCGTGATGTGGATCGCCCAAAACCCTTCCCGGATCCACTGCTAAAAATTATGAATCATTTCAAAGTCTCTTCCGATAATATTGTCTATATTGGAGATTCCGAAGTTGACGAACAGGCCTCTCTTGCAGCGGGGATTCCCTTTATCGCCTATAACAACCCGTCCCTTTCAGCAGCTGTTCATATTAAATGCCTGAGTGAAATTGAATCATTGCTGTAAGGACAATTCCAATGTCTCTCCTTAAAGCCTATAAAAGTGTAATATTCTTTTTTTCACGGACTCTTTTTGCCTGAACAGCTATGGTTTCAAGAAGTTTTTTATGATTTGCCGTTATCCAGGGCCCTTCAACATCAATCGCTGCGTAGGGAATGTCGCTTGCGTTTGCCATAGGCCTTATGACCGCCTGTGAGTTCATGGCCGGCTGGCAGTTAAAAGAACCTAGATTTATCAAACCATCGAAGACATTATCCTTTACCGAACACACATATCTGCCGGTTATCAGAAATGTTTCATTTAAACCGATATAGCTGACATGTTTATGCCCCTCTCTGGCAAGTTTTGGAAATGACATAAGCGGATCAAACATCAGATTCGATTTGTCCATTATTCTCCTTAATTTTTTTTTAAAAATTTCGATAGAAACCATCCTCAATCTTAACATGAGTGCTTCCACAGCTTCTTTTCTGTCTTTTCGCTTAAACAGGACATCAAAAAAAATCGGCAGTATCCTAAACTGCTGGCCAGGAGTGACAAAACCCTTCTTGAGTCCGTATTTCATCACTTTTTCCGACATTAGAAATACAATGAACTCCGCAAGGTCAACAACTTTTGGGATAACGCCCTGTCTGATAAAATATTCCTTCACCGGGGAATTCACAAATAATAAATTCACGCCTCCGAAAATCAGTACTTTCGGAGTTTCTTTTACTGTAACCCTGCGAGGTATCCGGGCTACATTCTTTGCCCATCTTTTCAGGGCTTTTGGAAAGGCATCCCTGTCGTGACTCTTTACGCTGTCGATAAGATTTTCAGCTTCCGCTTGAAAAACCTTCATTGCTGAATCCACATCTTGAGCCACTACCCGCAACGCATTTTCCGCTTCATCAAGATAGTGGCCAACGATGTTAACCCTGCCGATCCAATTTCGATGACCGTCGGCAAGACCCAAAAAATTGTTCTCGGGACTGAGGATAGCCATGAAAATAACATTTTTCCTGTTGAGCCGTTTGCCGAATGTATCCCAGAGAACGGGCCAGGCCCCATTCTGACAGGGGCCCTCCTGATTTAAACTGAAATATAGTGTGATTTCATCATCTTCACGGTTTTTATATATATCCTGCAAGGTAAGGCCGGTTATGGCGGTGGCAGGCACACATTCACGGCCGGAGCACAATTGCTTTGCGTATTTCATCACTTCAGCATCTGTCTTTCCGGCAGCCCTGAACTTCCGGCCGTATTTTTCAAACAAAGCGTTCATTAACCGTTTTGCATAAGGGCTGTTGTCAATCACCCATGCATGCACTATTCTTGAATCATCATATTCTACCCTCTGATCATCGCTATCAATAATGTACTTTCCGTTATCAGCTATTCTAGCCTGTTTGATCGGAGTTTTATTCAAAGAAGGCCTCCATGCGGAAAATTACATGTATCTCCAGCCCTGAGCCGCTTTTCTTCAATTATATCAAGAAAAGCGCCGACCCTGGTTTCAAAACCGGTATGAGAAGTATGTGAATCTATCTCAAGATAGCAAAAAATGCGGTCTGAAAGCTCCTGACGAAAATAATGATACATTTCTGCATCCGGACCGCAGGAAAAACAGGATACAAGGCATATATATAAATTTGGGTTCCTGTCGGTATAAGCCACGGCATTAGTGATCTGCTGCGTAAAATGCCATACATCCCGCAGCGGGGTGTCAGTGTATAACCGAGGCAGCATATCCGCCGGAATAACATTGTAACCTTTGCTTGCAATTTTGCGGGGAAGCGCCAGATTAACCTCCGGTGAAAATGTAATGTATGGCCTGCCTGCGATAATGACCGTAGGTTCATTGCCAAGTTCTTTCAATTTTTTTTCGCCCAGATCATGATATCTCTTTCTGAACGCTTTATAGTGATCTATTGCTTTCTCAAAAGCTTCTCTTGCAGATGCCCTGCTTACATTTAACTTTGAAGCCACCTTTCCAATCTCCTTTAAGTTGGCTTTCATAAAGTCTTTTGACAATCCGATATGAGGACATAGAATCTTTTTGTTCAAATTTTCAAAAGTAGCCAACATAATGTCCGGAATGACAGAAGTGGAAGGGCAGGTGTAACTGTGGAGGTCCTCGTCTCTAGTTCTGATCTCAATCACACGTGGAAGGAGAATAAAATCAACATCTCGATTCAAAAGATCAAAAACAGCACCATGGGCGATTTCACAGGGGTAACACATTGCTGCACCGGCCTTACCGTTACCCTCCTTTGAAGGCTCGGAAAGAACCATGTTATAACCCAGCTCATTGATAAATTTTGCAAAGAACGGGAAAAGCTCGAATGCGGTCAGTGCCATTGGCAAACCAATGGTTCCTCGAGGATTTGTGAGTTTCTCCGGTCCGAACTCCTGAAGCATCATTTTGTTCCGAACCGCCACAAGGTCCCGGCCGTCTTTCGTTTCATCCCCTTTATGGCGAAAAATTTCATGCCGGGAGCAAAGCCCTCCAAAAGGATAGATCTTGCCTCTAATCCCGATTCTCCGAATCTCACACCTGTTTTCACAGGATTTACATCGAAAGGCGCCCTTCGCCTCCATTTTACCCTCGACAAGATTTTCAAGATTGTATCGCTTCTCCTCTATATCTCCTATCCTCAGAAGACTGTTCACCATAAGTGCAGCTCCCACGCTCCCCATGAGTTCAGGATGCGGCGGTACAACTATTTTTCTTCCTATGCGGGCTGCTATGGCCATGGCTACGGCTCTGTTGAGCGCAACGCCGCCTAAAAAAAGAAGATTTTCTCCGATATGGCGCGTACCCACTACACGGGATATATAATTATCAGCAATAGAAGAGGCCAGACCGGCTATCACATCTTCCCTGCCTGCTCCCTGCTGCAGCGCATTTCTCAAGTCGGTGTTTATAAAGGCTGCGCATCGTTCACCAAAGGCGATCGGGTTAAGGCCGGCTTCCGCTATTCCGCTGATATCCTCCATCTTAACGCCCATATCTACGGAAGAGGATTCCTCTATAAAGCTGCCGGTTCCTGCTGAGCAGCCCTCATTCATGGCATAGTCAACGGGAATGCCTTTAAGGAACGAAATAAACTTGGAGTCCTGGCCGCCGATTTCAAAGACAGTATCCACCTCGGGAAGTTCTTCTGCCGCAGCCCTGGCATGAGCCAGTATTTCATTAAAACTTTGGCAGTTATCAAGATATACAGAGACAATTTCCCTTCCTGAGCCGGTAACTCCCGTCTGCATGATATTGATTGTTTTATTCCCGACCCGGTATAATAATTCTTTCAGACATTTTTTTGTGGCAGAAATCGGATTGCCTAAAGTTTTCAAATAGATATGAGCATCAACAGTCTTGCTCTCAACATTCAGGAGCACTGCCTTGGTTGTCGTGGAACCCGCGTCAACACCCAGGATATAACATCCCGCTTCTCTTATATTGCTCCCGGTGCCGGCTTGAACCCTATAGTCCAACAGTTTTTCAGCTTCTTTGAGCGGCTTCAGTGTCTCTAATTCAAACTTTTTGTTCCTCAGCCATTTATTGCGGGGTGAGACAAACAGGTTCAAGTCAAGTTCCGCTGCATAAAGAGAAGCGCCAAAGGCTTCAAAAAAAGGACTCTCAGGCAAAATTTTGACTTCCGATCGTCTGAATACCTTTTGAAACTCCTCAACAAAAATTTTATTGAGTGTCACTCCACCGGAAATCACTATCCGACTCGTCGGCCACTGCGCCCCTTCAATCATTTTTTTGACTTTTTTGACCAGATCGTGAATCAAAGATGTGGCGATGTCGCCCGGGGTGCATTCCCCCTTGTTGAGTTTATGTGTCGCATCAGACTTACAATGGACAGAGCACCTTGTAGCCAGCTGGACAATTTTGCCGTTTAAGCCTGCATCAAGTCCTTCCTCAAGCTTCATGTCCATCCTCTGAAACTGCTGAACAATAAACTCACCCGTACCTGCGGCGCATTTGGAAGTAGTGATTATATTTTTTACCAGGCCATCTTTCATGGGGTAGACACAGAAGTTCTCTCCGCCTAGTGAGAGCAGCAGATCAGGTTTAAGATCATGAAATTTTAAGGCTTTTTCCAGGCATTCCGTTTCTGACCGATAGGGAAGGTCAAGGAGAACTCTGGCCGATTGACCGGTTACAACGATTGGAGAATTATCCTTACTATAGGCCTCAATTATTTTCTGTACACTTTTCCCGGGGTTACCGCCATGCTGCTCTATCCTGGTGACTGTTTCTCCATTTTCCGACCTGCGCACCCATTTCATGGAGACAGCACCAATTTCCAACCCTTCAAAATGTGCTTTTGGGGCATTGCCGAGGTATACCGCCTCCCTGATCATTGTCCAGCTCCCGAGGCTTTAAAAGTGAATACAATTCTTAATAATCGAATCTCTATAGATCTCAATTACGTGTTTTACACGCATCTCACTTCCGGATTTTGAAAGGGCATCAGACAACTGCGATATACAGGCAGGACAACCCGTGGCAACGATTTGGCAACCGGTGTCAAGAATACGGGAGGCTTTTTTTCCCCCGATTTCCGACGAGAGTTTGTAGTGGTGAAGGTTGAAGCTTCCCCCCATGCCACAACAGCGATCTGCATCATGCATTTCAACCAGGCATGAGCCGGGATCGGCATTTATCAAAACCCTTGGTTCCTCCCAAATTCCCAATGATTTTTTAAGATGACAGGGGTCATGATAGGTAATCTTTCGTATTGAGCCTGACTTTTGTTCTTCATCTGCTGATACGCCTATAATTGAAACCACAAACTGACTGATATCAAATGTTTTTTGGGAAAGTCGTTCCATTTTGGACCGCAACTCCCTGGAAGCCGTCTCTAACATCATGGGCCACACTTTTTTGATCGTAAATGTGCAGGTTGCACATGACGTGACCAGATAATCGATGTTGCCATCATCAAAAAGATCGATGTTATGCCGCACAAGACGCTCAAATGCGGTTGAATCTCCTTCGCTGATTGCAGGTATGCCGCAACAGCCCTGATTCTCAGGTATCCAAATGCCTGAACCGTGATGTTGAAGTACTTCTATTGTGGCCTCCGCAATACCGGGAAACATCTTATCCAGAAGGCAGCCGACAAAAAAACCCACCCGAAGGCCTGATTTCCCGGGAGGTGAATCCATATATGGTATTTTTTTATGAAACGGCTCCGATGCGAGCGGTATGAAATGACGATTGGTCAGCAAAGGAGAGATGATGCGGGCACAGGATGTCCCAAGGTCCCGGTTAACAGGTCTGGCAAACATATTTTGAAATTTTGCCGCAAAAGAAATTAGCAGATCAAAAATTTCCGGCCGCGCCAGCATCTGCCGGAAAATAATTTTTTTTGCAGCAGACAGCCCCTGAAAACCCGTTATCACCGCACGGGCTTTAAAAAAAATCTCAAGAACACTGACTCCGCTGGAGCAGTTGGATTCACACGAGCCGCATAAAACGCAACGGTTCAGCCGCTCGACAACCCCGTCAGGATTCTTAAACATTTCCTGTATCAGGCCATCCAGAAGAGCCAGTTTCCCGCGAGCAAGATCGGCCTCTCTGCCGGTTTCCGAAAACAGAGGACAAACCGCCTGGCACATGCCGCAGCGGGTACAAATGCCGAGGCTTGTCTCCAACTCTTTCATCAATTCCGCCAGCTTTTTCATATCCGGCACTTGAAAATCTCCTGCAGAAGGCTGATGGGCAATAAGAAATCGGCGGTTTTGACAGAGGCCATATGTTCTTATCCTTGATCCGAACCCTTTATTTTGTCATTAACTGCTTAACGGCTTTCTCAAGGCCGTCAATAGAGAGTTCAAACATCGGAAAAATATTGCTGATGGTTTTGATGGTGCTGGTATAATTCCATATCCGGGCTGAAGCCGGATTAAACCATACGTTGTGTTTAAACGTTTCCGCCAGTAACATCAGGCTCTCAATGCCGGGTCTGCCGCTTCGTTCATTAATGTAAAGAGAACCATCCCTCGCCATCAGCTCATAGGGAGCCATACTGGCATCTCCAACTATGATCAGGCGGGTTTCAGGATCCCTTTTTGCCAGTTCATCTACCCGGACAGGTTTTTTCAGACGCGCTGGATCCTCCCAGACTGTATCGTAAATGGTGTTATGGAAAAAATATGTTTTCAGATCCTTGAACTGGGCCCGCGAATAATCAAAAAGCGTCTGAACGACTGAAATATAGGGATCCATGGACCACCCGCCATTATCAATGGCGAGAATGATTTTGAGACGATCTTTCAGGTCACGGTCAAAAATAATTTCAATCTCGCCTCCGTTTTTCATGGTTTGATAGATTGTTTCATCTACATTCACCTGATCCATCGGACCGGCCGGTATAAGATTGCGAAGTCTTTTCAGGGCTTCACCCATCATGGATTCGGTCAAAGGGCCTTCCAGAGAATAATCCTTGTAACGTCTTTCCATAGCGACCTTTACAGCGGATTTGTTTCGTGAAACGCCTCCCACCCGCATTCCACCGGGATGATAACCGGAGTGCCCCACAGGCGATCTTCCGCCTGTTCCAATCCATTTGCTTCCGCCGTCATGACGCTCGGTCTGGTCCTGAAGGCGTTTCTTGAAATATTCGATGAGTTCATCAGGCGTCATTTTATTGAGTTCGGACTCATCCATGCCAAGGGCTTCGGCAATCGACTCCGGGTCTTTCAGCCATTGATCAAGCATCGCCTTTGCCATCTCATCAATTTCAATCCCCTCATAATCAGGAAGCTCAACCCCCTTAAAATGATGAGCAAAAATCTGATCAAACAGATCAAAATATCGTTCGCTTTTGATCAAAATCGATCGGGATGCGGTATAAAAATCTTCAAGAGATGAAATCAGACCTTTATTTAGCGCCCTGTGAAGTGTCAAAAATGAAGTCGGACTCACAGGGATTCCGTAGTCCTTAACTTTATAAAAAAAATCAATGAACATAATCTATTGTCTCTTTTGTCCATGCTGCCCGCAGTCTGTCTGCAAAATCAGCATGAGCTGAAGTGTTTAAAACCGCCCACGCCTGTTTATTCCATCCAGGGCGCGAGAGTGGTCCTGGCTTTTTTTAAACAAAACACCCAGATAGGGAACCTCGCCCTTTGCCAGTCTTTTCGGTTTAAAATCCGAATCCGCCTGCAAGGCCCGGATCCAGTTAATCAGTTCTCTTGTTGCGGGCCGTTTTTCAATTGCATCAAAATCACGCAGACGGTAAAAAGTCGATATAGCATTTTCAACCAGTGTATCATCAATATCCGGAAAATGAACACCAAGAATTTTACGCATCATTTTCGGATCCGGAAATGCGATATGATGAAAATTGCATCTTCCAAGGAAAGGATCAGACAAATCTTTCTTTGCATTTGATGTAATAATGATAACCGGTCGATATCTTGCCGAGATGGTTTTGTCTGTCTCAATGATGTCAAACTGCATCTGATCCAGAACATCCAGCATGTCATCCTGAAAATCCGTATCCGCTTTGTCGATTTCATCAATCAGAAGAACGGTTCTTGCTTCAGCGGTAAACGCCTGTCCGATCTTACCCATTCTCAAATAATCTTCAATATTGCTTACATCGCGATTTGAATCACCAAAACGACTGTCATTTAATCGCGTCAGGGTATCGTACTGGTAAAGGGCCTCTACCAGTTTCATGCTGGACTTTACATTCAAAACGATCAGCGGCATCTTCAAATTTTCTGCAATTGCATGCGCCAGCATGGTTTTCCCGGTTCCGGGTTCTCCTTTTAAAAGAAGAGGCATCTCAAGCGCCATGGAAATATTAACAATTTTAGCAAGTTCATCATCCAGGATATAACGCCTTGCTCCTGAAAAACGGTTTTGTAAAGTGTCCCTGTCTGTCATAAAAACCTCATATTCTTTATTTGTTAAATAATAAAATCCCCCTGAATCGAAGCAATTCTCCGGTATCAGTTTATCAGGATCAACAATCTATATCTATTTCGTTTCATTATCTAATTTCCCAAAGCATGACAGAATATTTTGTTCACTCATTAACGGCTTCTGATTTTTCGGGAAACTTCTTTTGTCATCCGCAAAACATTTTCCGCCTGATCCAAACTTAGAGAGCCGGTTCCGCAGCTGGGTGTAATCAAAGATTGGGCGGTTATGACGGAAGGGTCGATCCCGAGAGATTCTATCTCTTTGGCTCTCTCTTCCCAAAGCGCTGTCAAAGAGTCTGCCGTCTCTTTTTGCAGGTCTTCGGCATTTAATGTCGGCACGATTCCCCATGCCAGTATACCGCCCGATGCCATAAACTTCCTGATCTGATCAGGATAAAGAACAAACTTGTCAAAAAAGGAATATGCATCAAAACTGACAATATCCGCAGGGGAATCCAGTATGAGAGACCATTCGGCATTCGCACATACATGTATTCCGACAATACCGCCTTCGGCGTGTACGGCATCAATTATTTCGGCAAAACAGGCCGATATCTCTTCCTTTGATATGCTGATAAAGGCTGAAGATCCAAAACCCGTTAACGCCGGCTCGTCAAGAAAAATAATCACCGGGCAGCCGAATTTTTTAAGCTTCCGAACCTGCCATCCGGCTTTCAATGCAATGAGTTTGACCATGGCATCCCGCAGCCTTTCATCATAAAATATCGCCCTGCCATTCTGATCGACAACTCCTGTTCCCAGTGTAATCGGGCCGGTTATCTGTCCTTTAAGTGCCACAGGCTGAATGTCCGTCTTTTCCAGTTTGCGCAAAAATTCAAAAAAACCTGCCGATGTGCCGGCTTCAAGACCGAATCTTGAGTCGGAAATGTCTTTTTCTCCGTCTGTAACGGACAGATAATCTTCATAAAATTCAAGCAGCTCTGATTCAAATGTTTCTTTTTCCGTGTTAATAAACGTTTTCTCACCACGTGTCATAAGCCCCGGCATTCCCGGCAAAAACTGCAACATCATTCCCTCTTCTTTATGAGAGGGAAGCTGAACCCAGAGGGGTATCTCGGGGGTATATTTCAAAACCAGATTTACAGCTTCTCCATGATCATCTAGGGGAAGGCTTCCGATCAGAGCAGGTAAGGCATTTGCCTGAAAATCAGTTGCCATCTCAGTCCTACCTTTCAAAAAGCCGGATATGAACAGGGCTCTTTTGGTCAAATTTCTTTTTTAGATTCAACAGTTCCATTCTGTATACAAAATCAGATGAGTTGAATCCCCCTCTCAAACGAAACTCAGAATTTTTATTGATTAAAAATTCAAAATTCCATGTGGAGCAACAATTATAAAAAAATACATATAAGCACACTTACGCATTTCAATCAATATTTCTAAAAAATATTGAAGGTTTTAATAAGGATGGCCTGAATTGCGGATGTTCTTTGAAACAATAGGCTCGAATCCAAACAGTATGGCCGATTTCAACGACTGCCAAGGTTGACAAAAAAGCTTTTTGATAATATGTTCAGCCAAAAAATAATATTCACAACCGAAAGGATTATGGGCTATGGCAGAAGGAATTTTGGAAATAGATGACAACACCTTTGAAACCGAAGTGTTGAACTCGGAGAAACCCGTACTGGTGGATTTCTGGGCTCCGTGGTGCGGCCCGTGCCGGGCAATCGCGCCCTTGCTGGAAGATCTTGCCGGTACAATGGGAGACAAAATAAAATTCGTCAAATGCAATGTTGATGAAAACCCGGTAACACCTGGTAAATATGAAATAAGATCGATACCTACCTTGATACTCTTTAAAGACAGTAAAGTCTTCGAGCAGATCGTGGGTATGGTTTCAAAGGCAAAGCTGGAAGAAACGATCAATAAGATGTTTTAACTGAAAGATGCTTTAACCGAGTATGATTTACATGCTTCTTGCTGCATACTCTTTTCATCCACACACTTTAACCAAAAAAGCACACTGAAACAAAAAACTATCAAACACCGGAATCCCGGACGGATCCTGAGCAAAGTCGATAAGCGCTGTAAAATGATATCAGCTTCGAACTCTAAGACCCTGAGCATTCCGCCCTGACCGGATTAGGATACAAAGATATGGAAAAAGCTGATTATGATCTGGTAATCATTGGTGGAGGACCGGCAGGGCTGACAGCCGGGCTTTACGCAGCACGTGCCAGAATGAAGGTGATCCTTCTTGAAATGATAACACCGGGCGGGCAAATTCTTGTTACAGACTGGATTGAGAATTACCCGGGATTTCCCGAAGGCATTTCCGGGGCAGAACTTGTTCAAAGAATGACAGATCAGACAAAACGGTTTGAGCTTCCGATTGAATCAACAGAAGTTTCTTCCCTTGATTTTTCAAAGCCGGTAAAGCAGATCAATCTGTCGGATGGAGGGAAACTTCTTACCCATACGATCATTATTGCAACCGGTGCATCTCCGAAAAAACTAGGCGTCCCCGGTGAGGAAAAGTTTTCAGGGAGAGGCGTATCCTTCTGCGGAACATGTGACGGCCCGTTTTTCAAAGACCGTGTCATAGCAGCTGTTGGGGGGGGGGATACCGCAGTACAGGAAAGCCAGTTCCTTACCAAATTCGCAAGGAAGGTATATCTGATTCACCGCAGGGACGAGCTGCGGGCAGAAAAAATATTACAGGAACGTGCATTTGCAAATGAAAAAATCGAACTTGTATGGGATTCGGTTGTGACAGAAATCGACGGGCTTACCAATGTTGAAAAAGTAACCGTCAAAAACGTTAAAACTAACGAAACCAAAAATCTGGCCGTGGACGGATGTTTTATCTGGATTGGCACTCATCCGAACGCCGATTTCCTTGGAGATGAAATCCAACAGGAAACTAATGGCTTTATCATCACGGATACAAATATGACAACCTCCGTCTCCGGAGTTTTTGCAGCAGGTGATATCAGGGACACTCCCATAAGGCAGATCGCAACTGCTGTCGGGGACGCTGTAATTGCTGTTGCCTCGGCTGAGAACTATCTGGAAAGCTTATAAACGATGAAAATTTTATCCACCCTATGCATCATATCAATCATATTTTTCTCCGGCATATTTTTCTCCGGATGCGCCTGGTTTGAGACTCAGAAGGAAAAAACAGCTGATGAGCTTATCGCTGAAGGCCTTGCGCAATATGAAAATGAGAGCTACAAAAAAGCGATCAAATCCTTTGAAGATTTAAAAGACTGGTATCCATTCAGCAAGCATGCAATTGTTGCTGAACTTAAAATTGCAGATGCCTACTTTCACCTTGAAGAGTATGAAGACGCTGTTTTTGCATATGAAGAGTTCGAAAATCTCCATCCCAGGAATGAAAAAACCCCTTACGCGGTCTACCGAATAGGCAAATGCCATTATAATCAAGTCGATACCATCGACAGAGACCAGACATCTGCACGTAAAGCCCTTGACACATTTAACCGGCTGATCAAGTATTATCCGGACAGTTCATATGTTCCCCAGGCAAAGGAAGAAAAAAATGAATGTATTAAAAGCCTTGCGGGCAACGAACTTTATGTGGCGCTTTATTATTACAAGACAGAACATTATAAGGCTGCTCTGTATCGTTTTAAAGCCGTAATCTCAGATTACCCGGATGTTGGAATGCATCATACCGCTCTTCAGTATATCTCACTTTGCGAGTCTGCCCTGCAGGAAGCTGAATCCGAAAAAAAACAAGAGGATGAAAAATAGAAGCCATCCTGAAAATAGCTTTGAAAAAAAAAAGACTTTACTTATAAACTGTTTTATTGTAAATATTCTGACTTTATTTATTATGCCTTATTTATGATAGGCAAAGGAGCTCGAAATAATGTCAAAAATGTGTGAAATATGCGGCAAAAAACCTATGGTCGGGAACAATGTGAGCCACGCTCATAATCTGAACAAACGCCGTTTCAACCCAAATCTTCAACGAGTGCGGGCTGTGGTCAAAAACGGGAGAGTAAAAAAAATCAGTGTCTGTACCAATTGCATTAAGTCAGGATCTGTTGTAAAAGCACCTTAATTGCTGTCAAGCCTCTTAACATCCTGAACAAATTTAATCTTCCTGATAGAAGTCAATACCCTGTTTAAATGGACGGTACCTTCAACTGCAATTGTAAAAAAGGTAGCGACCATTTTATTTTCCTTGGTTTCCGTATACGCCTGTAGGATATTTGCGCTGTTTTTACTGATACTTGCAGTAATTTCTGCGAGCAGCCCGAACCGGTCATGGGAACGAATCCTGATTCTTACCGGATAGGTTTCTGAAGTATCACCTCCCCATGCAACATCAATCTGTCTTTCAGGTGTCATTTTGAAAGCGTTTATGCAGTTGGTTCTGTGTATGGTAACACCCTGCCCCCTGGTAATATAACCTGTAATTTTGTCGCCCGGAACAGGTTGACAGCATTTCCCAAACTTGACCAGAATATCATCCAGCCCTTTTACAACGATTCCTTCATGATTTTTCTTCTTTCTTACCCTTCCGATAATTTTATTCAGGATCGATACATCCGATTTTTGGGACTCTTCCTCAGATTTTGGCAATAATTTCCGGATAATCTGCAATGGTGTAATTTTACCGTATCCCACCTCAGCGATCAGATCATCTGTTGCGGAGAATCCAAACCCTTTCACAACACTATCCATTTCTTCCGATTTCAAAAAATTATTAAAATTCAAGCGCTCTTTGCGAAAGGCTTTCTCACACATTTCCCGTCCAAGGGTGATACTCCGCCCCTTTTCCTGTATCCTGATCCACTGACGTATTCTGGATCGGGCTTTTACCGTTTTTACAAAATTCAACCAGTCCTTACTGGGATTGTGCCCTTTGGAAGTGATCACCTCAATACTGTCACCTGTTTTCAATTCATATTGCAGCGGAACCATACGGCCATTAACCTTTGCACCGGTACACCGGTTGCCGACCTCGGTATGAATCTGATAGGCGAAATCAACCGGTGTAGCGCCCTTTGGAAGAGTTATGATCTTTCCCTGGGGAGTAAACACATAAACCTCATCCGGGAATAGATCAATTCTTACATTCTCCAAAAATTCATCCGGATCTCTGAAATTTTCCTGGTTTTCAACTAACTCTTGAATCCATGCAAATGTTTTACCGGTTTGCTCATCAACACTTCTGCCTTCCTTGTAGCTCCAGTGGGCTGCAATTCCTGATTTTGCCACTCTATCCATTTCGTGTGTTCGAATCTGAATCTCCATACGTTCGCCAAAAGGACCAATTACAGTTGTGTGCAGGGACTGGTACATATTTAATTTCGGCACGCCGATATAATCCTTAAACTTTTTTGGAATTGGTTTCCATAAAGCATGAAGAAGCCCCAGGGCTTCATAACATTGAGGGACGGTATCCAGAATGATTCTGAATGCGATTATATCATATACCTCCTCAAAATCGAGATTCTGCTGAACCATTTTCTGGTAAATACTGTAATATTGCTTGTATCTGCCCACAGCCTCGCATTTTAAATTCACTTCATCCATCTTGTGCTTGATGTATGACTTAATCGTTGCGACATACTCTTCTCTCTCTGTAACTCCTTTATTTATAAGAATTTTAATTCTATCATATTCATCCGGAATAGCATATTTAAACGCTATATTTTCAAGTTCCTGTTTGATCCAGTAGATCCCCAGTCTGGCTGCAATGGGAGCATAAATATCAAGTGTTTCCTGGGAAATGGCGACACGTTTTTCATGATTTTTATGGTACTGCAATGTCCGCATGTTATGAAGCCGGTCCGCCAGTTTGATCAGAATCACCCGGATGTCGTCCGCCATTGCAAGAATCATTTTCCGTATATTTTCAGCCTGACGCGCTTGTGAACTGTCAAAGGTAAGCGTGCTGATCTTTGTAACACCGGAAACAATCTGCAAGGTTTCAGGGCCAAACATTTCGCTGATATCTTCTTCCGTGGCATGCGTGTCTTCCACTACGTCGTGGAGCAGTGCGGCTGCGACACTAATGCTGTCCAGTTTCATGTCCGACAATATACCGGCAACTTCCAATGAATGAGAAAGGTATGGCTCTCCGGAATGACGCACCTGCCCGGCATGGACACGGGCAGAATAGACATATGCACGATCAATGATATCAAGGTCTGCCTCGGGATGATACTCTGCAACCTTATCCAGTATGTCTGTTATTCGAATCATGATCAAAGTGTCAAATTAAAAAAAGGGCCGTAAGTTACGACTCTTGAATCAGTATGCTTTTGAAAATATAACACGCTTAC
>JAQYVL010000055.1 GCA_030145525.1 Desulfobacterales bacterium | reverse complement strand
GATTTTGACCACCTTGTCATTCACAGCAGCTTTATCCGCCCTGCGGCAACCGTTTTTATCCGGGAATATATCAGAAGGCTGCATGTCGGAAAATGGGATCCGATCCATCCTCTTTTGAGGGATGTATTGAATGAAACCTACGGGATAATGGTCTACCAGGAGGATGTAGCCAAAACCGCCGTTGTCATGGCCGGTTTTTCCCACGCGGACGCAGATGGTCTTCGAAGAATTCTTTCAAAAAAGGACAAGATCCTAAGGCTTCGGGACTACAGAAAACGGTTTTGTAACGGAGCAAAAGAAAGGGGTGTTTCCAACGAGCAGATTGATGCAGTATGGGATATGATGATGAGTTTCAGCGGTTACTCCTTCTGTAAGCCGCACAGCGCAAGTTATGCCCGGGTTTCCTTTCAGGCGGCTTATCTGAAGACCCATTATCCTGCAGAGTTCATGGCGGCAGTCATCAGCAATCAGGGAGGGTATTACAATACTTTTGCCTATGTATCCGAAGCAAAGCGCATGGGGGTGGAAATAGTGCCGCCTGATGTGAATGAAAGCGAGCTGTGCTGGAAAGGTAATGGAAGATCCATGCGTGTAGGTCTGTTATCCATAAGCGAGCTTGGGACAGCAACGCGCCGCCGCATTGTGGCAAAAAGAGAGGAGGAGAAGTATAAACATATAACTGATTTTCTTATGAGGGTGAGGCCGAAAGAGAATGAAGCCCGTGCTATGATTCATGCCGGAGCTTTTGACGAAGTTCATGCCGGTGAAAGCAGGGTTTCACTTTTGTGGATGCTCGCCTGCAGCAGGAAGATGCGCGGGGAAAAAAATAGCCAGCAGGGCCTCTTTGAAGTAAGACCACATACACCCAAACCGTCTCTGCCTCCGGAAAGCGACATAAATCGTCTGAGAAGTGAATTCGCAGTTCTGGGATTCCTGTGCGGCTGCCATCCCATGGAGCTGTATCGGGAAGCCCTGAAAGGATCTCGTGTTGTCAGGGCGGGCGAGATTCACCAATTTGTGGGAAAGCATGTCCGGATTGCCGGGCTTCTGGTTACAGGAAAGGTCGTGCATACAAAACAAGGTGATCCCATGGAGTTTTTAACTTTTGAGGATGAAACCGATCTGGTTGAAACTGTTTTTTTCCCGAAAACATACAGAAGGTTCTGCGCCATGCTCGATCGCACCAGGCCTTTTGTTTTGTCGGGAAAAGTAGAAGAGGATTTTGGGGCACAAACCCTGACTGTTTCACATGTGGAGGCAGTTTCAAAAGATATTTTCAGAGGCGGAATGTCTAACCATTTATGAGCGTTTGCAGCAGCAGAAATATGTTTATGGAATTGAATGCATCAGAATCGGGAGTAGAAGTCCGGATGGAAAGAGTCGCTTCGGAAGTGGCGGCTGAGAAGGGCACTACACCGGAATGATGCTGTGCCCTTTTTTGGGTTTTCCGCAAATTTCAGGCAACCGTCACGTTGACAGCGGTAGGGCCTTTTTCCCCATCTTCAATCTCAAATGTTACTCGATCTCCCTCATTCAGGGATTTGAAGCCGGTCGAATTAATGTTTGAATGATGAACAAATACATCCGGGCCTTCTTCCTGCTCAATGAATCCATAGCCTTTTTTGTCACTGAACCATTTCACGATACCATTAGCCATCCTAAACCTCCTTTTAAAATTTTTCCCGGTTTCAGACCTCAGGTCGCCAATATAAGAAATGGTTCTTCCCTTCAGAACGAAACCCGCGCATCACATCCAGTGCACGACCATATATGGATATTTCAACCGGATTCTTTTTCGAGTTCAAATCTTATTATTCGAAATGTTTCATCTATAAACATCTGGTTAAAATTATCGCCTGCCTTCTCGTTCTGCCGCTTTTTGGCGGGTGAACTCAAAGAAACGATTACATTTATGGAAGGGCACTACTGTATGAGTTGTTTAATAATCGTTCTTTTTGAAAAAAACAAGATAGTTGTTCCATAAAATAGAAATTATCTCATAAAATTTAATATCATTGTGATTTCATTGAGTAAAAAAATATCAAAAAACGGTTGAATCACTCATATATGGCAGGTTTTAAATCCATTTCATACCATATATCGTATATCTCTGTTTTAGCGATTTCAGCGATCCCCCAACCGTCTCTTCTTGATGATCTGAACCACACCATCAACAGGATATTCAACCTAACTCTTGAACAGCCTCTCTCATGAGTTTTCCAATCGCCAGTTCCCGGGGGCATTTTTGTTCGGCTTCCTCATAATTCAATTCTGTCAGCTGCATCCTGATTTTCTCAGGTATTTTCTTGAAACCGTCAACAGCACGGCCGCGTTCTTTATAGCTCCGGCAGTACATTAAATAGCGCATCACGTCTCCAACAGGAGCCCTGTTCCTGACAGCGGATTCGCAGATGGATGAGCAGCCGGCACAGTAATTTGAGCTGGTTTTTACAGCATATTGACGAAGTTCGTTCCTGTCGCGATCGGACAGCTTTGTTTTGTCCAGAGCAGCAGCAACATTTGACATTAAAATGGTTGTATTCGGCATTTCTGAGCATATGCTTGAAATATGCGGATTTTCCAAGACCGCTTTCAGCTTTGCCTGGAATTCGGTATACCCTTTTTTTAGAAAATGTCCTGCCAGTTTCAGCTCTGCTTCGGTACCCGCCCCTATCTGTCCTCCGCCCTGGGTCTTCATGGCTGTCAGGCCGATCCCCGATTTTGCGCATGCGTCAACTGCTTTTTTCATATTTTTATTATGCATCAGCCTGAAATTATAACTGAACATGATGCCGTCTATCCAGCTTAGGCTGGAAGCTTTCAGAAGGCACTCTTCCATATTGTTATGAGTACTGAATCCAAAAGAGCGTATCTTGCCTTCTTTTTTTGTCTTTTCGGCCCACTCTTTGAGGTCGTCGTCCAGTGAACCCTTTTTTTTAATTCCGTGCGCGAAAAAAAGATCAATATAATCGGTTTTCATTCTTTCAAGAGATTTTTCAAGATCCCGGGTCATTCCATTGAGAGTCCAGGCGTTGGACTTGGTTACCAGAAAGATTTTTTTTCGGTCTTCCGGGAATTTTCCGAAATATTTACCGATGCCTTTTTCACTTCTGCCGCCCATGTAAGAAGTAGCTGTGTCCCAGTATGTGACACCGAGTTTGACTGCCTGCTTCAGCAGAAGGGTGCTGAGGGATATATCCAGACTCGTTCCAAAGCCTATAATCGGAACATCTATTCCGGTTTTCCCAAAAGGGCGTGTCGGCATTGCTGCTTTTAAGTCTGTAGGTTCAGCCAGACTGGAAAACGGGTTGCATATGGATCCTGCCCCGGCAATACCGATTGTTTTTAGAAAGTTCCGGCGGGAACATTCGGGAAATATTTTTTTCATTTTATTTGTCCTTTGTCTTTCATTGGTGAAAATATTCGGGATTGTTCCCAGAGGTTTACCAGTTCGCTACCACCTTCCTTCAATAGTAGCCAGGGTTCGAATCTCCTTCCAGTCTACGAATCCGTTGAACGTTTTGGAATATTTTAGATTCATGTACAGGTATTTATTTATCATCCAGCCCATACCGGCCTCTGTATATTCATAATGTCTGTATTCGCCCCATTCTGAAAACGGCTGTTCCGCTTTGATTCGAAAAGCAAGCCATAGAGAATCGAAAAGCTCTCCTTCAATTTTAATCCCGGGCAGCCAGTAGTTTTCATTTTCTTGCTGTTTAACACCCCATTCCGGTGTAATGGATAGCTGTTCTGAAAAGAATTGTAATGGAAGAGCAGCAATATAATAGATCTGTTTTTCCTCTCCGCGTGCAAATCTGCTCAATAGCGGATTGTATAAAGATCCCATGAAACGGGTTTTGGCCTGGAAGGTAACATGCTTTGAGATCGGTATGTCGAGTCCGGCAAAAGCTGCAGGAGCTTCAGCATATGCAAACTCTCCCTGCAGGAACCAGTTGGATGGCGCTGTCCAGTTTGCATACAGGCTGACTTCATTGCCCTGACTGATTTCGGCTCTTGAAGCGTCATAAAATGGGTTTGTGTTATCATAAACATACATAAATCCAGTTTTGCCTCTATGAAACCGGTAGGTTTCTGAAATGCCGAAATATCTGGCATCAATTTTCTGAAAGTCCGAATATTCGATAACAGAGTGGTTGAATATACGGGTTTCAAATTTGCCGCAATAATTGGCGTATCTTGCACCTCCTGCCGGATATTTTGAGATGAGCAGACCGCTGCCCCATGTTTCGATACGATATCTTCCCACATCTAAGGTGTGTTTTATATCCCGGTATCTTATAACCGGCAGAATCAGATAATCATAAGTTGATTCGGAATACCAGAGAACGCGGCCAAAAAGGCCGGTTGTAGCGGTTCCACGCAAAAATTTAAAATCCCACAGCGTTTCCATTTCGGTTACGGGTCCGCTTTCATTTACTGTAGGCGTTGCCCCGCTGGTCGCATCAATGGGGCTGTTTATCTCCTGTGGGTTGAAAAACTGTTTCCAGCTCTGATAGCCCTGCTTGACATAACCTTGCCATTCGGAAAAGGCGATACCGACATCAAGGAGAAGAAAGGAAATGAATATGACCCATACAACTGCTTTTTTCATGGGGTAGCCTGGCTTGTTGCATCGACTCTGTATAGTTTAATTTTTATTTTTTGAATCAATGGCTCCCAGTTATCCGTAAGATCGGTTCGGAGTTTGTTGATTTCGGCAGAATATTTTTCAGTTGGAAACAGGCCTTTTTCTGTTAACGAGAGCTGTTTATCCGTTAGATCGTACCTCTTCATTTCCGGATATTGAATCACCTCAGCCATCCTTCTGTTTGAATCCAATACGATCCATAACTGACTGTTATTTTTTTCGGTTTCAATTACCCTGACAATTTTTTCTATTTTGCCGTAATCAGCCAGCACAAAATATGTCTGTTTTTTGAAAATGACTTTTATGATGTTGTTGTGCCGGGGATAAATTTTTTGAATAGCATTATATTCAGTTTGAAGGGTTGTGCCGGGCGCGGCGCATGCGAATAAAAGAAAAAACAGAGAAAGTAGAGAACCTCCTGTTTTAAAACGCTGCATACACTGCCCGCTTATTTTTTAAAGATTTTTGCGGCGAGATCGATATCTTCCGGTGAGAAAACGAAAAGACACTTTGCATCAGGGGAAGAAACGGATCCATAAACATAGTTAATGTTAATACCGGCTTTTCCGAATTTTTCCGTAATTTCAGAGAGTGAACCCGGACGGTTCTCAAGCTCGACCGCGATGACCGGCATGATGTCAAATATATATTCATGTTTTGAAAGAAGATCTATTGCTTTATCTGAGTTGTCAGCCAGAAGACGTATCAGTGCAAATTCACGTGAATCCATTTTTATGGAGCTATAATTGGCAACCGATGCAATCCTTTTTATCGATTTGCCTCTCGCCCGGAATATTTCCTGAACGTAACCTGATGCATCCTGTATTGTGAGTGCGTCAATATTTACTTCAGCTTTGCTCAAAAGCGAAGAAAGTTTTGCGAGTTCACCCGGAGCATTCTTTAAAAAAAGAGATATTTCAGTCCTGATCATTTTCTTCTTCCTTTATTAGAGTTGTTCTCTATTCCATCATTTCAGGTATTTTTGTAAAGGTATATTGTTTGACATTCTCGTCAAAAGTCAAAATTTTGATGGCAAAGAAAAAAGTTCAAGTTCAAGGCGCGCAAATCCCGAGGAGAGAGGTGTAGTTAGCCTACTCCGCAATGACGAGGGATGAAGCGCAACACAGAAATTGAGCTTTTTACGAAGCCATCTGTTTGAGCCCGGAAATTAAAGAGTGTATAAACAATCGCTGAGAACGTGTCAAGTTTATTGAACCTAAATTGAGCGATTGTCGAGGCTTGCCCGCCTTCGGCGGTGTTGCCGCAGCTAAGCAAGTTGAGCGGAGCGAAATCCCGCCCTGCGGGGGAAGATGACACTTCGCTATAGTGGTCTATGCGGTAAGTCATCAGACGCAGTAGATGCGGTAAGATCGGCAATCCCTATGGGTTTCAAATTTTAAGAATTCAAATAGATAGAATCCTCTGAAAATATTTTTAAATTCAATATTCTTAAAATTTGAAACGCTCATTTTAGGTTGAATATTGGAGGCAGTGCCTTTCATGGAACAGATGAAACTGTTGGATCATTATCATCCTATATGGTAGTTTATTGACGGTCTGGATAAAACCGGTTGAAAGACAATATCTTGAATGTCCGTAACAGGAAGTGGTCAGTGAAAATAAATTTCAATACATTGGAGTATACAGATCAAGGCTTGTTTAATGAAGCCGATTATATGTTTGAAGGAAATGTCGATACCGGGTGGCAGATACTCAGAAAAGGTCAGAGGCATCTGATTCTCGGAGAAGGATACAGGCTGATGAAGACCCGGATGTGCGGAATTTGCTCGACAGATCTTGCAAGAAGGTTTTTACCGTTCCCGCTTCCTCAGGTAATCGGTCATGAAGTTATTGCAGAGGATCCTGAAAGTATGGAAAAATCTGTTGTGGAAATTAACGATACACCTTACTCGCGAGGAGACAAAATTCAAGATGTCTTTTGCCGCTCAGGACTTCATACACACAGCCCTGGAAGAATGGTTCTGGGGATTGACAGACTTCCCGGTGGATTTGGACCATATATACTCGCTCCAAAAAATGCTGTAGTTCCCATACAGGATCTTAGTGAATATTCAGGTGTCCTGATTGAATCTTTTGCGGCAGCTTTTCATGCGATAACAGTATCTCCGCCTGGAAGGGGTGATTCGGTAGCTGTGCTGGGCCCTCGCAGACTGGGCGCTCTTCTCATTGCCGGGCTGAAGGCATACAGGCGTCTCAGCGGTGCTGATTTTAAAATTTATGCCCTGGCAAAATATAAAAATATTCTGAGACTATGCAGCAGCCTGGGTTCGGATCACGAGATCGATCTTGCAAACGTGAATGAAAAATCAATAACGGATCGGTTCGACATTGTTTATGATACCACTGGGACTGAATCCGGGTTTGAACTGGCCCTGAAGCTGGCCAAACGGGAAGTTCATCTCAAATCTACCAGCGGCCGGAAAGTTTGCGGATTTAATAATTTAACTCCTTTTGTTGTTGATGAATTTTCCCTTCTTCCATTCAGCCCTGAAAATATTGATTTTATATGGGCGGGTGAGAAAAGGGAAAATCGCAAAATATATGCGGCAATGGGAGTCGGCAAAATTGAGATCCACGGCAGGGATGTCAACAGGATTCATGCTCGTGAAGCATTAAAAAGACTTGAAAGCTTCGAATTCGCAAACCGGCTTCCCCGCTTTGATCTTGCTGTTGCATCTTCAGTAGAAGAAATCGACAGTATTATTCGTCCTGTCAAGTCAAAGGAGATATCACTCCTGCGGCCAAGGGGTGCCGTTCTTTTTTTGGGAGAGCATAAGGAAAACCCTCTTTTACATTTTATATCAAAGGGCGGGAGATTGCGCTCTTCAAGGTGCGGAGACTTCAGGACAGCCTTAAAGACGTTAAAAGAAAATCCTGATATCTCTGAGATGATATCCCGGTATCTCATATCCCATGTTTTCCCTGCCAAAGAGATCGAAAATGCCTTTCAAATTGCTGCAACGAAAGAGGCGTTTAAAGTTGTTGTCAGGCATTTCTGATTCTTTTTCTTTCGTAAAAAGGCGGGCAATATTTGCATGAACTAAACGGCATTATAGTTTCAGTTTTTTTGTTAGTTTGAATTTTTTTTCAATCTTTTCCTTACATCATACTTTATCGGTGAGTTTGGGTTGGCTTTTAAATAGTCAGAATAGATCTTTTTTGCAGATTCCATGGAAGCGCCTTTTTTTTCGGCTTTTCGGATAAGCTTTTCAAGCTCCATCCGGTTCTCGAGCTGTTTTTTAAAAAAGTACTGTACCCCTTTCAATTCATTGAAATAATGCCCCCCTTGAAAGTGTTTGAAGTATTGTTCACAGAGGCCTATACATTCTTTCCAGTTTTTGTTTTTTTCGTTTAATGCGATTTTTTTCTTGAGAAAACCGTAATAAGGTTTTTCCATCTTAGCGATCAGGATTGTTATTTCATCACGGTGCCTGCCTTTCGGGTGATTTGCAAGATATGAAGTGCATGCTTCAAGAATCTTTTCATAATCTTTTTTTGAAAGAGTTTTAATCGTCTGAAAGTCCCTGTTATCGATCAAAGCCGGTATTTCAGATCGTTTTTTGCTGAATTCATCAGCATGGATGCCATTGGGATACCTTTTTAAATAGGTCTCATAAACAGCCCCGGATTTCTCGTAATTTTGATTGGCATTTTCATCAGCTGCTTTTGCCAGAGCAGCTTTGTAATCTTTTTCATCTCTGGAATTGCGCATGATAATTTTATTGCTAAGGGTTTGAATCTCTTTTTCAGCCTTCTCCGTAAAATCGTTTTTTTCATGGGATTTTACATATTCGGTCAGGACTTTTTTTTTCTTCTCAAGCTTTTTTTGGATTTTTACCTTAGCAATTACACCTTCATATTCTTTTGAAAGACGTCTGGTTTCTAAAATCGACAAGAGAGCAGTTGATCCGATTGAAACGATAAGGATACAGGAAATGGCTGCCGCACCAATCACTAACAATCGATTTCTCTTTCTTTTTGATTTTGATTTCCATTTTTTTTCTCTGCAATACGTTTCAATATGGTCACAGGCTTTCTTATAATCCATTCCGAATTCCACTGCATTGGATGCGATTGCTTCGAAATATTCGGAACGAATCACACCATCCATTTCCGCCATTTCAATATCGGAATTGAGTGATTCAAGGAAGTGCCTGCCTCGAGCATCATCATATGCGGTTCTTGTCTTCTCATTGGAAAAAATTGTCAGACAGTGGCCCGTCAGTGTACTTCCGGCGGTAGCTTCGGCATCCTTTTTTGAGAGATTCAGCATTTCTGTTCGTTTTTTTTCCGCATGACTTTTCAGTGTCTCAAGATTTGAGCCGGCAGAAAGATTCAGGAAATCATAAAGGGATGATTTCCTGACAATTTTCAGATTCATGTTGATGGCTTTTATGATCGACGGGTCTATGGTTTTAGGCTTTTCGGGAACGCCGTCATTTTTGGAGCGGATAGGATATTTAATCCATTTCAGGATTCCTTTTATATCAATTTTTTGTGGGGCTGCCGGTTTGGAAATCTCTTTATTCGCAGCATTCCCTTTCCGCAACCGGGCCCCGAGTTTTGATATTATGGTTTTTAGCTTATCAGCCTTTTTTAGCGGAGGCTTGCTTGCCGAAGTTCGGGATACCGCTTCTTTTTCTTTTTTCAGCATCCATTTCAGGATTTCATCTGTTTCAACGGAATGTCGTTTTACAAGCTTTTGAATTTCTCTTGAAGTCACGGCTCCTTTGCTTAAGAAAATTGAAAGCTGGCGGTCGATTGTAAGGAATTTATACTGATTCTCTTTTTCCAGCAGTTTTTTTGCGCCTATGGCTTCCTTTTCGCGCAATTCAGGATCGGCCATGACTTTTTGGATTTCGGGGATGAGGCTGATAAATTGTTTTGCCTTAATTCCTTTTGTGGGGTGATTAAGCAGTCTGCTCCATTCAGTTTGTTTTTTTTTTACCGCAGTTTCAATTTTTTTAAGGTCTTTCTCCGGAGGTTCAATTGAAAGATCGAGAAGGATGTAGAAATTTTTCCGTTTCATGATTCACCATGCGAATATCGAGAGCATTTCGAGCTGTTTGTTTCAGAATGGGAAATTGTAAAACAGAATCTAATGAATTGTCAAACTTTGGCATCGTGCTTTTGCTTCTTGAAATGCTTTTCCCTGAATTACAGAGCGTGTCTCGATATCCACTTTAACCAACTTGGATTCTGTTTTCTCAGCAGCCATAATTTTTAACCGTCCTTCCTCATTGAGTCGGAAAATAATTTGTACCGGGGATTCTTTTGAAAGGCCGTGGGGCAGGTTCAATATTGCTGTTGCAATTTCAGTTGAATGCTCAAGGGGAACCACCTGTTCATTAATTTCGTTTTCCATTATTCTAATCAGCACAGTTTTTTGATTTTCTGAACTGGTATAAAACTGTTTGGCAATATCTATCGGAACAGTTGTGTTTTTCACGATAAGATTAAAAACTTCTTCTTGCATGCCCGCGTTTTCTACAACAATACCAAAGCTTTTACTTGTGACGTCTTTGATTTTGACAAAGGACTCTTTAACGGCAGGCAGTGTGTATCCAGTAACTTCAGAAACCTCTTTTACAGTGTCAAGCAAAATGGCGCCGGGAATTGAATCTATAATTTTAGCCTTTTCCTCCATTCCTGCGTCAGATTCAATTTTTGTTCCGGTTTTTTTTACAATCCTTTGAATCAATTCATCATTCAGCATAAGTTTGGAGCCGAAAATGGCGGCACCTTTCGCAACCGCTTCGTCCGGGTCAAAAAATTTTGGTTCCATGGAAAATTCTTTTTTAATTCGACTCACAATCTGAGGCATCCGTGTTGCTCCGCCAACCAGTATTATCTCATCAAATTTTTGATACCCTTTTTCACCGGCATAAGTAAAGGTTACAGGTATTTTTTCCCGTTGCCCGAGTATTATTTTTGCTTTTTCAGCAGCCAGCAGAACTTCCTGGCAGGTGTCGGGATCTTCCAGAATGTCCTCATCCGTTACTGTAATTATTTGGAATTCCTCAGTGATGTTTGAGGCGATACGATCATCCCAGTCCTTTCCGCCAAGGTTATGGTCACCGCCGGTGCAGATTACCTGGATCAGATCCGGTTTAATTTCGATCATGGTTATGTCAAAAGTGCCTCCGCCCAGGTCGTATACCAGAACAACCCGGTTTTCATCGGTTTGGACAGGTCCATAAGCGATAGCTGCGGCTGTCGGTTTATTGATAATGTGCTGGACATTGTAGCCTGCTATTTCGCCTGCTTTTTTCGTTGCTTCCCTTTCATTGATTCCGAAATAAGCCGGGCAGGTGATTACAATGTCTGTAATCTTTTCTCCAAGGACCTGTTCCGCGTCCTGTACGACTTTTTTTATGATAAAACTCGAAATTTCCTCAGCCCGGTATGAATGGCCGCCATGTTCAAATAAATAATCAGGTTCACCCATTGCACGTTTAATAAAGCTTACCACATCTTCCGGATGAGTCTTTGATTTTTTTTGGCAACATCGCCGACAACAATCTTATCTCCATTAAAAAATACAACCGAGGGTGTTACACGCTGATTATCAGAGTTTGGAATAATGTGGGATTTCCCGGTTTTATCTACATATGCAATAGACGAATTTGATGTTCCAAGATCGAATCCGAAAATTTTATTCATTTTCTCTCTCCGTTGTCGCTTCCGAATTGTTTAACTGTTTTGATTAATATGTAGTATCTGTCAAAATAAGGTTCCGATTGGAGTGCATGAATCTTAAAAAATTTAAGATCTTTTTTGTTCTGATATTAAGACACCAATTATATCATGTTACGGGGCAGGCGGCAATCTAATTTTAAGGGAATCAGCTTGATGTGCCGGTAATCAGATAGTTTTTCAGGAGAACAGTGTCCTGACGGCTGAAATTTTATTGTTTTCGGCAGGTTGAAGGTGGAAAAGATGTATAATATTTTTATAAATAAGCAATCATCTCTACTTCAACTTTCGCGCTCATGGGAAGTGCTGATACCTGGAATGTGCTGCGTGCAGGAGGATTGTCAGGGAAATATGCGGCATACACGTCATTAAACCTTGAAAACTCATTAATATCATTCAGGAACACACTGGACTTCAGCACTTTCGTAAGATCAGAGCCCGCAGCCTCAAGTATGGCTTTCAGGTTTGCCATAACCTGGCGGGTCTGCTCCTCAATTCCATCATTGACTATTTTTCCGGAAGCCGGATGAATCGCAATCTGGCCTGAAGTGAAAATCAGGTTTCCAAATGATACAGCCTGACTGTATGGACCTATTGCTTTTGGTGCGTTGTCTGTTTGGATCGTTTTTTTCATGATGCCTCCGGGACGGGGTGGATTTTTAAAATATGGTTATTATGACAATCATAACAAGTTTGATTGTCATATTCATATTGAATCGGTATGTTTTTTTCAAACCATTATTTTTTTGAAGATTGATGCAATCTTAGAATCCGTATCATTTTTTATAAAAGCGTTCGATCTACCGATACAGGCGGGTAATGACGATTTCAGAAAGCGCCGCTGCTTGCAATGAAGGCTTTTCGGAAGCACTGTCAGGCACAGGAGCTGTTTTTTAATATAAATCCATGCAAAACAGCTTGACAAAAAAACAGATTGAATGATAGGAATCCTGTAGTCGACCGAGCGCTCGCTCAATAAAGATCGAAGAAAAAACTTGAAAACAGAATCCAGATAGAAGATATTTTTAATATTTTTCAGTACAAAAAAAATGATTAAGCTGTCACCGCAGGAGGGATGTCATGGCTGAATGTTTATGGAAACCTTCGGAAGATAGAATTCAAAAAACCAATATGTACCGCTTTATGAATGTAGTGAACGAGAAGTATGGTAAAACTTTTACGGAGTTTGCTCATTTATATGAATGGTCCATTGAAAATATTGCAGAATTCTGGAAAACTTTCTGGGATTTCGTCGAGATAAAGGCTTCCGTTCCTTATAAACAGGTTATCGATAACCCTGTAAAAATGCCCGGTGCGAAATGGTTTTCAGGAGCTCATCTCAATTTTGCGGAGAACCTCCTGCGCTACCGTGATGAGAAGATCGCTCTGACTTTCACCAGTGAGGGCCGGGAAACAACAAAGATAACCTATGCGCAGCTTTATGATGAAGTCGGACGTGTGGCCGGCGCATTACGGGCATCAGGGGTAAAAGTCGGTGACCGTGTCGCGGGTTTTATGCCTAACAGGCCGGAATCCATAATCGCTATGCTGGCCGCAACCAGTATCGGTGCGACATGGTCATCCTGCTCGCCTGACTTCGGAATTAAAGGTGTTCTGGACCGCTTCGGTCAGATTCGGCCAAAAGTACTTTTTACAGCCGACGGTTATTTTTTTAAAGGAAAGGCCCTTGACTCGCTTGGGTCGATTTCAGATATTGTTGAACAGCTGCCTTCCGTAGAGAAAGTTGTGGTTGTCCCTTATGTAAATCAGGAGCCTGATATTGAAAGGCTGCGGGATGCAATATATTTTAAAGAGTTCGGCCGGAGTGAAGCCGGAGCTGAGATTGAATTTGAGCAGCTCCCTTTTGATCATCCCTTATATATCATGTATTCTTCCGGAACCACCGGTCTTCCAAAATGCATGGTGCAGTCTGCGGGCGGTATCCTGATTCATCATCTGAAGGAACTCAAGCTTCATACGGATTTGAAACGGGAAGACACCATTTTTTACTTTACCACATGCGGATGGATGATGTGGAACTGGCTTACCAGTTCTCTGGCAGTCGGAGCAACGGTTGTATTGTATGACGGAAATCCTCTTTATCCGGATTCGGGTGTTTTATGGCAGATGGCCCAGGACGAGAAAATTTCGGTTTTTGGCACCAGTGCGGGGTATCTCACCGCCTTGAAGAACACCGAAGTCAAACCGGTCAGGGATTATGATCTCTCTTCATTGAGAACGATTCTCTCCACCGGGTCGCCGCTGTCCATTGAGGGGTTCAAATTTGTTTACAGCAATATTAAGTCAGATGTTCAATTGTCATCTATTTCGGGTGGAACCGATCTAAACGGTTGTTTTGCTCTTGGGAATCCAATGGGGCCTGTCTACGCCGGGGAATTGCAATGTCGAGGTCTTGCCATGAAGGTTCAGGCATTCGATGATCAGGGAGAGCCTGTTGTGAATCAGCAGGGAGAACTGGTCTGCTCTGCACCTTTCCCCTCCATGCCTATCTGTTTCTGGGATGATCCGGAAAACAAAAAATATCATGCCGCCTACTTTGATGTGTATCCCAACGTCTGGCGGCATGGCGATTTTATTGAAATCAATGACCGGGGCGGTGTTACGATTTCAGGCAGATCAGATGCAACCTTGAATCCCGGAGGTGTACGAATAGGGACGGCCGAATTATATCGTCATGTGGAACAGCTCGATGAAATAGAAGACAGTCTCGTTATCGGACAGCGCTGGAAAGACGATGTTCGGGTAGTTCTTTTTGTCAAATTGAACGCCGGGTGTGAATTAAATGATGGCCTGAAACAGAAGATCAAACAAACAATCAGGCAAAATGCATCTCCCCGGCATGTTCCGGCCAAAATTTTGAGTGTACCGGACATTCCGTATACACTGAACATGAAAAAGGTTGAGCTCGCCGTTAAAAAGATTGTTGAAAAGCAGCCCGTTTTAAATAAGGATGCATTGTTGAACCCGGATGTTCTCGATTACTATGCTGATCTGAAAGAATTGCAGGAGTAGCAGGGCACGGAGCAATTGAATTCATTTCTGTGATCTGTTCATTTAATGGCGGACATCAGGAGAGAATATGATCCTGGTATAACCTGTGCACCGTCTGGGCATGCCATTGTCCCCGGTTTGAGAATGTTGGAAGTTTTTCATTTTCAAGGGAAAGGGCAATCTTATCAAAGGTTTCTCCCCTGCTGCGCATCTTGGCTATGAGCTGCATAATTTTTTTGCGATTTGCATCAATCGGTTTCTTTGCTTTGCTTTTTTTTTCGGCGTTTTCTCTTGAACTCATTAGCTTTTCCAAACTTTCCGATTTCAGAAATTCCAATAGACCCTCAAATGTCTTTGATTTTTTTTCTTCCGCACCGGCTCTGATTTCTTCCACTTCAGCCAGGCGTTTTTGACTCTCGGCAATGCTTTTAAGGAACACCTTTATAGCAGGAGATAATTCATAAAGCATTTCGGCAAGAATTTCTTTTGAATGCTGTTTATAATGTTTTCCCAACCTCCTTTCTATCCCGATCCTTTTTTCATTACCTGAAAACTGACGGTTTCCTTGACTATAGGGTTTGGTCTTATATCGGTCTGCCGGATTATCCTGTCCGCTTCTGATATTTTTTAAAAAATCACTCATTGTTTCCTCCTTGTTACGTAGTTTTTCCGTTATCTTGTTCCACTGGACTTCGTTGTGAATCCGTGTGGAAAGAGGACTCGGAAATGTTAAATGGTTGCTCCGGCTATTCCATATCTTTTCACAAATGGTTGACGGCTTCGTAAAAAGTCCAATTTCTTTGTTGCGCTTCATCTTGTATAATTGCGGAATAGGAAAACTATGCCTCGTTATACAAGATTCGCGCGCCTCGAACTT
>JAQYVL010000054.1 GCA_030145525.1 Desulfobacterales bacterium | reverse complement strand
ATGAATCGGAAAATTATTATGACAACCACAATAGTATTATAAACTCGTAAAAAGCCTGGGAAATACGTTTATGACATTCAAGAGTGTGGAAGATGTTCAGAAAAAGCTTGCGGAAGCAAACTACATTGCATCAAAAGAGATTGCAACTATTGTGTTCCTTGCAGCTGCTACTCAAAAACCTATGCTCGTAGAAGGCCCTGCCGGTGTCGGCAAAACCGAACTGTCCAAAGCGGTTGCGAATACCCTTGGCCGGGAGTTGATCAGGCTCCAATGCTATGAAGGCCTGGATGAAGCCAAAGCCCTCTATGAATGGGAATATGCAAAACAGCTGCTCTACACACAAATCGTCAAGGAGAAAATTCAGGATGTTATATCTGCATCAAAATCACTTGCCGAGGCCGTTGATAAAATAGCGGATCAGGAAGACGCATTCTTTTCAGAACGTTTTATACAGACAAGACCTCTTCTCGCGGCGATCAGTTCACCCGAACCGGTTGTTTTGCTCATTGATGAGGTGGATAAGTCAGACCCTGAATTTGAAGCATTTCTTCTTGAGCTTCTGAGTGATTTCCAGGTCTCAATACCTGAGCTTGGGACCCGAAAAGCCTTAACAATCCCCTTTGTTGTTTTAACCTCAAACAACTATCGCGACATGAGCGATGCTCTCAAACGACGCTGTCTGCATCTTTATATCGATTACCCGGACCATGAACTGGAATCCATGATTGTAAAAATGAAGGTTCCCGGAATCAGGGAAACACTGATCAAACAACTTGTGGATGCGATTGTAAAGATTCGTGAAATGGATCTGAAAAAGCCGCCATCAATTTCGGAAACCCTGGATTGGGCACATTCTCTCATCGCACTTCAGATTAACGACCTGTCTCCCGAAGTTGTGATCGATACACTGAATGTAATCTGCAAGTATCGGGCAGACACGGACCTGGTTAAAAGATCGATCTCCACAATAATTCAAAGCTGAATATCGGGAATATGGTAGATCTGATCCTTAAATTTGTCTCATTATGCAGAGCGTCTGATCTAAAAGTATCCACTTCAGAAGTCCTTGACTGCATATCCCATCTAAACCTCATAAATCTTACGGATGAATCACAATTCAAGGCTGTTTTGAATACCAATTTTGTAAAAACCCGGCGAGATCAAAGCCATTTTGAAATGCTGTACCTCCTTTATTTCCATAATCTGACACCAGATGTTGACGCGATTAATGCGGAAGAAAAAGGGCCTGATTTATATGAGGAAATTCTGAACGAGTTGCGCAATGAAGAAAAAGAGAATTCCCTTGAAGATGCAATTGTTGATTTCTTATCCGGAGATCCCCTGTTGCTTCTTGAAAAACTGCAGCAACTGAGAAGTCATGAAGAGATTTCTTCGCAAGCGCTTAAATCCAACCTGAGCGGTTTGTCCGGGCGTCTTGAGATCATGCTTGAGATCAACCGGACAAGAAGCAGAATCATGCAGTTTATGGAGGGAAAATCAGGATCAGCAAGCAAAGGATCAGAACAGAGGTTGGTTGAATATTTCAACCGGCGTCTTGATAATGCGTTGAACATGCTGACAGAAGAAGTTAAACCCGACAATGAAAGTCTGAAGCGGGTGAATACTGAGAAAGCAGATAAGAAGGGCCTTGGAGAACAGTTTTTTTCTTCTCTTTCTCAAAGTGAAGTAGAGGAAATGCGGGAGGTCATAAAACAGCTTGTCCGAAAAATAAATGATATGATCACACGAAGGTGGTCTTCCAAAAATAGAGGCGTTTTAGATGTCAAAAAAACATTGCGGCGGGCAGGCCGTTATCAGGGTATACCCATCGAAGTGATTTATAAAAAACGTCCTCCCAGAAAGGGCAAAATAGTTACCATTTGTGATGTATCAGGATCTGTCTGGTCTGCGGCACGTTTTATGCTCAATATGTTGTTTTCTCTTCAGGACTGCTTCAGCAAGGTCAGAAGTTTTGTCTTTGTATCTGAGATTGCCGATGTGACCGAAATTTTTGAAAAAAATGAAATCAATGAAGCTGTGGAAAAGGTTATGGAAGAAGCGGATATCAATTATGAAGCACTCACTGACTATGGAGAAACTTTTGTCCGTTTTAAAAAGAACTATATGGATGTTCTGAACAAAAAAACAACCCTGATCATTGTTGGTGACGGCAGATCAAATCATTTTGATCCTCAGGATCAGATTCTGGGCGAGATGAGAGAAAAATGCCGCCGGGTAGTCTGGCTGAACCCTGAGCCGGAACGATTCTGGAATTCCGGTGATAGTGAAATGAATCTTTACAAGGCATATTGTCATGAGGTGCGTCCCTGTCAGAATCTGAATCAGCTTACAAGATTTATACAAGAGCTTGTTTTGTAGGCTGTATTGTACGTGTGTTAATTCCATCAGGCGTTTCCGCCTGAAGGATATAAAACTTTTTTATTTATTGGTAAAAAAGATGAAAAATTGTAATGATAAAAAACAGATTATTCTCGTTATACAACAGGGCAAACGGGGAGAAAGCAAGATCGAGGGCATCCGAATGTTTGGAGAGGATAGATTTGAGATCAATATCATTTCAATAGACATTCCACTGCCTTCTGTTATTGACAATGCGTATGAATATTTACCGGACAAAATCGAGGCTGACCTGGTGCTTGATTTTACAAAACACCCGGACCTCTCGCACGATCTTGCGGTGATGTGCCGAAAGCTTAATATTCCTGTCATCGCTTCCGGTAAAAAAACCAAAGTTGAGGGAGTCATTACACCTCCAACATGATGCGCACTTGCAAGGCAGGGCTGCCTTGGAGTATATGGTGAGCAGTTCGGAAATCCTGAATTTCAATTGGAAATGGAGAATGATAAGATCATCCGTATAGAAGTCCTGAGAGGTGCCCCTTGCGGGGCAACATGGGAGGCTGCAAAAAAAATATTAAACCTTTCGGCTGATCAGGCATTGATTAAAATCGGCCTTGAAACACAGTATTTTTGCACTGCTGATCCTTCAAACTGGGATCCGATATATGGCAAAAGTCCGGTCCATCTGGCTGCCGAACTGCATAAAATAGCGTTAGCCAGGGCATTGAAAAAAATAAATATCAAAACCGTAATGAACCTGTGACACGCTCGTAAAAAGTCACATAGCAGATGGCAAAGAAAAAAGTTCAAGTTCAAGGCGAGTGAATCATGAGGAGTGAGATGTAGTTAGCTTACTCACGCCTTCGGCTACCGATGCGCTACGCTCCACGGTACTGACGAATGATGAAGCTCAACGCAGAAATTGGACTTTTTACGAAGCCATCAAGAGGGACTCAATGGAAGACAACTCACCGTATTGCATCACGTATAAATTCCAGTTTGAAAATAAGAAAATAAAACAGTTCGACATATTGCTGGATCCGGATAACATCACCCTTATCCCTAAAGGCACAGAGCTTCGGCCGGATTGGGCAAAATTGGAGTTTCATCAGTGTGCCTGCTGTCCGATAACAAAGGAAGCAGTTCCCTATTGTCCGGTTGCAGTCAATATTGCAGAACTTGTCGATGAATTTAAAAACGAAATTTCTTCGGATAATTGCGTCGTTCAATGCGTTACACCGGAACGAACCTATCTGCGGGAAACCGCAATTCAGGAAGGGCTCTTTTCAATATTTGGAATTATTATGGCCACCAGCAGTTGTCCGGTTATGGCTTTTTTTAAACCGATGGCCAGATTTCACCTGCCATTTTCAACGATTCAGGAAACCATCTTCAGATCAACATCAATTTATCTGCTCCGGCAGTATTTTGAATACAAAAAGGGCCAGAAACCGGATCTCGAGCTTAAAAAACTGGATGAACAATATGAAAAAGTTCAGCAGGTGAACAGGGGAATTCTTGACAGAACAGGCAGTATCGCAAAAAAGGACGCGGACAAGAATGCAATTGTTATATTGAATGCCCTTGCGCAAATGCTGACTTTTGAAATCAGCGGCGGTTTGAACTCCATTGAATATTTGTTTGACGCGTAGCAAACATTTTTTTAGCGAGATGCTGCCGCTAAAATCCCTTGTACAGCCTGAATACGGTAATACAATGCAGAAAGGAAGATTTTTGGATTTTTAAAAAAACGAGCGCTCGCTTTATTTTTTTATTGACAAATTTATATAATAATATAGGCTGGGTATAAAAAGTGTGAAAAAGGAAAAAAATGAGTACGATCTTTATGATACGACATGGTCAGGCCTCTTTTGGCAAAGAAAACTATGACAAACTATCGGAAAGAGGCGTTGATCAGTCACGCATTCTTGCCGAACATCTTTTTGGTCTGGGGCTCCGGTTCGATGTTATGTATGCGGGAACAATGAAACGGCATCTCGAGACAGCCGAAGAGTTCACCAGGCTGTACGAAAAACATAATATTCAATCCCCGGAATTGAAAAAATATGAAGAATTCAACGAGTATGATCCGGAGTCAGTGCTTACAGCAATTATACCACTTCTTATAGAGGAAAAACCTGATTTTTCCCATAGTGTTGAAAAAATGTTTTCAGACAAAAAATCTTTTCAAAAGGTTTTTGAAAAAGTCATGATGCGATGGGTTTCAGGTGACTTCGATCTTCCCGGACTTGTCCGGTGGGAGGAGTTCGTTTCCAGAGTTGAGCGTGGAGTGAAAATGGTTATGGAATCCGACGGAAAAGGAAAAAAAATCGCTATTTTTTCATCAGGCGGTCCAATCTCTATTGTTGCTCAAAAAGCGCTGTCACTTTCAAACACTTCCACCATCCAGCTTAACTGGCAAACCATCAACAGCTCGGTAACCAGGTTTAAATGCACCCATGACCGTATTATGCTTATGTCTTTTAATGAACATGCCCATCTTGAAATGGAAGGGGATAGATCACTTGTGACCTACAGGTAATTTTGATGGCTTCGTAAAAAGTCCAATTTCGGCGTTGCGCTGCATCCCTCGTCAGTACTGTTAAGCGAAGCGCAACGGTAGCCGATAGGCGTGAGTAGGCTAACTACACACGCCTTCCGGCTACCGGTGGCACGGTATTCCTCGAGATTTGCGCGCCTTGAACTTGAACTTTTTTCTTTGCCATCAGAAGTTTGACTTTTTACGAGGCTGTCAATTTTATTTTGCAAATAATACTAAAAGAGTTAAACGTTTGTTCTGTGAAAACAGAAAGGAGGAAATAATGGATTTTGAGATATCGGAGAAAATGAAAGTTATTATAGGAATGATTGATGAGTTTGTTGATAAAGAGTTGATACCCATGGAATCTCAGTTTACGAAAATGGAATTCCGTGATGGCCTGAAGTTTTTTGAAGAAAAAAGGAAAATGGTTAAGCAGATGGAATTATGGGCCCCGAACCATCCGAAAGAGTACGGTGGGATGGGTCTTGATCTTATGGATCATGCGCTCGTGTCCGAGGCCTTAGGGCGGACCCCGCTTGGACATTATATTTTCGGCTGCCAGGCACCAGATGCCGGCAATATTGAAATTCTTCACAAATATGGTACCGAGGAACAGAAGAAAAAGTACCTTGCGCCTCTTGTCTCGGGCAAAATCAGAAGCTGTTTTTCCATGACTGAAGTTAATATGCCCGGCTCCAATCCTGTGATGCTTGAAACTACTGCCGTAAAAGATGGAGATAATTATTTGATTAACGGACATAAATGGTATACGAGCTCTGCCGATGGGTCTGAGTTCGCGATTGTAATGGCCGTAACGAATCCGGAAGCATCCCGGTATCTGAATGCCAGCATGATTATTGTGCCTACGGATACCCCGGGCTTTAATCTTGTTCGAAATATTTCAATAATGGGGCATGAGGGCAGCGATTATGCCAGTCATGCAGAAATTATTTACCAGTCCTGCCGAGTTCCCAGCAAGAATCTTTTAGGCCCCGAAGGGCACGGTTTTGTGATCGCACAGGATCGTCTCGGGCCAGGCAGGATACATCACTGCATGAGGTGGCTCGGTATCTGCAGGCGTGCCTATGATCTCATGTGTAAACGGGCTAATGAGCGGGTGATTACACCTGACGGCAAAACCCTTGCCACACAGCAGACGATAAAAAACTGGGTTGCCGATTCAGCAGCCGAGATGCAGGCGGCCAGACTCATGACCCTGTATGCGGCGTGGCGGATTGAAACTGTTGGGGCCAGTGCTGCAAGAAATGACGTTTCAATGATTAAAGTGGTGGTAGCCAACACCATGCAGCGTGTCATTGACAGAGCCTTGCAGGTGCACGGCGGTCTTGGAATGTCGGATGATACAATTTTGTCTTATTACTACCGCCATGAACGTGCGGCACGAATTTACGACGGTGCGGATGAAGTTCATCGCCTCATGCTTGGTAAACGGCTGCTTGGTGAATTTCAGACAAAGTGAAGTAAATTAAAAAAAGAGAAATCGTATCAATGAATTATAACGACTTTCGAAAATTGAAGATCATATCGAATGAAGATATTTGCCGTAATATCTTTAATGAAAACAGCCAGTCCATCAAAATCAAAAAAGAAGAGCGGGCCGTTAAAAATCTTTTAAATATTTATAATGCAACGCTTAAATTGAGCAGTGAAAAAGGTTTTTCTGCAATGAGCCTCAGGAATCTCTGCCGTGAAACAGGCCTCTCAATGGGAGCCCTTTATTCCTATTTTTCTACAAAAGAAGATCTGCTGAACATCATCAGGAAGCAAAGCCAGCATCTCATATCAAAAGTAATGTTGGAAATGATCGAACGGACAGAAGCCATTCAGGAAAAATTAAGAGCCGCGATAAAGTCTCATCTATATCTCAGCGAGACTATGCCCGAGTGGTTTATTTTTTTTTTCATGGAAACACGAACTATGAAAAAAGAGGAACAGAAGAAAGCGATTGCATCGGAACTGTTTACAGAAAAAATATTTATAGATATTCTTGAAGAAGGCAACAAACAAAAAGTTTTCTCGGTTGAAAATCCTGTGCTGATGGCCTCTGTGATCAAACCGATGCTTCAGGACTGGTATCTGAAAAGATGGAAATATTCGAGAAGAAAGGTTTCTGTGGATGAATATGCCGTGTTTGTAATTAATTTTGTTGAAAAATTCGTCATGCCGACCCAGTAAAGAATCAGAATGTTATAAGCAGGAGATACTATCATGGCGATAGTTGATGAGCCGATAGAAATAAGAGAAGGAGAGGAACTGAACAACCGGAAGGTTGAAGAGTTTCTGAGAGATAGCATAACCGGCCTTGAAGGGGAGTTTTTAGTTAAACAATTCCCGGGCGGTTTCTCCAACCTTACATATCTTATAAAGGTTGGAGAGAAGGAGATGATTCTTCGAAGACCTCCGTTCGGGAAAAAAGCGAAAACAGCCCATGATATGTCGAGGGAATATAAAATTCTGAATGCATTGCATCCGGTTTTTCAATATGCCCCGAAACCCCTTGCCTATTCCGTGAACCCTGATGTTATGGAATGTCCTTTTTATGTAATGGAACGGATTCCAGGTATAATCCTCCGAAAGGATTTCCCGGAAGGAATGGCTTTAAAGCCGGAAGAGGCCGACAGTTTGTGTAAAAATTTTGTTAGAATCATGAATCAGCTTCATTCAATCGATTATAAGAAAATAGGCCTTGATGGATATGGAAAGCCTGAAGGGTATGTCAAACGCCAGGTCGAAGGATGGAGTTCACGGTATCGGGATGCGAAAACAGATGACGCCCCTGATTTTGAAAAGGTAATGGAATGGCTGCACGAAAAGATGCCGGATGAATCTGAACTGCCCGGTGTCATTCATAATGACTATAAATTTGATAATGTAGTCTTAAATCCGGATAATCCACTTGAAATAGTCGGCATCCTGGACTGGGAAATGTCAACCATTGGTGATCCGTTAATGGATTTGGGCTCCTCACTTGCGTACTGGGTGGACAGAAAGGATTCTCCTGAACACCAGTTGATACGTGTGATGCCGTCAACAGAAGAGGGGATGATGACGCGTAAAGAACTGGTTGAATATTACCTGAAACTTTCCGGAAGAGAGATCGGCACAATTGATTTTTATTTTTGCTTCGGCCTTTTTAAACTGGCAGGTATTGCACAGCAGATATACTACCGGTACTATCATGGCCAGACGAAGGATAAGCGTTTTGCAATGCTCATCGGGGCCGTGATCATCCTTGAGCAGACCGCGATTCAGGTCATTGAGAAGTCAGATTTATAGCAGACCTAATTAAATAAAACCAACGATAAAAATGAGGTAGAATCATGACAAACTTTTCCCTGAACGGCAAAATCGCATTAATCACCGGAGGAAGCAGAGGAATTGGAGAAGCAATTGCTTTAACGTTGGCTGATAATGGCGCGCACTGCATTCTTGTAAGTCGAAAAATTGATGACTTAAATCAGGTTGCCGATAAGATAACGGAGAAAGGCGGCAAAGCGACAACCATTGCCTGTAACATGAGCGAGATGGACCAGATCAGGTCACTTTTTGATGAAGTAAAAAAAAAATTTGGGAAACTCGATATACTTGTCAATAATGCAGCCGCCAACCCCTATTTTGGAGAAATGATAGGCGCGGAAGAATGGGCATGGGATAAGACCACTGCCGTAAATTTAAAAGGGCCGTTTTTTATGATTCAACATTCCGTACCGTTGATGATGGATGCGGGTGGAGGCGCTATTGTTAATGTGGCGTCTGTGAACGGCATCCGGCCGGCACCCATGCAGGGAATCTATTCCATTACCAAAGCCGGCCTGATTTCGATGACCAAAGCATATGCAAAGGAGCTCGCTTCAAAGAATATTCGCGTTAATGCACTGCTTCCGGGCTTTACAAGAACGAATTTTTCAAAAGTCATGCTTGATAACGATGAGATTTATAAATATATCGTTCAGCAGATTCCTCTGGGAAGAGAAGCACAGCCCTCGGAAATGACGGGTGCCGTTCTTTACCTTGTATCAGAAGCTTCATCCTTTACAACCGGTTCATGTATCACATGTGACGGAGGGATGCTGGCATAGACACCTGTTATTTTTTAACCAGCTGCTTGATATGGCTGAAAAACTGATCGGAATACTGTGTATTCAGAATCCACTGGTAATACTGTTTCTCAACAGTAATGGCCTGATGGTTTGCGTATTCGTGGGGAAAAAGAAGTACGGGAATTTCGCTGAGCCTGATTTTCGTCAGGATTTGGGAAAGGGCTGAATAGAGGATCTCCTGGGGCAGATATTCCTGGTCCAGAACAAAAACCTTGATACAGCTGGTCATGTTTGAAGAAGTAAGGCCGACATCTGATACGTTTACCATGATTACAGCCTTCAGCATATCAACCTTTTTCAGTGACAGAAGATATTTTCCTCTTTTTAAGCCCAGTTTTTGATACTCTTCTGAGAGCCCGCGACTCTGATTCATATTCGGTAACAGGTCGAGTGCCTCAATCATGAGGCCCTTTGATTTAATACGATACGAATCTTTTAGTTCCAACAGGTCCTGGGGCAGTGCTTTGGTCAGTCGCCATGGCTTGGAGAGACGCTGCGCATCGGGATATGCCTCCCTGTATCGAAAATATGCGAATGAATCAAGGGAGCAGCCTTTTGGGTCATTTATTTTACGCGCAGCCCCCTTGAAAACAAGATCACTGAATTTATTCTCTTTGTCAAAATAGTTAATCACAAAATCCATATGGATAGAAGAGAACCTGTGGGAATCATATATAAATTGTGCAATTCTGTTTAATACCCCCAGCCTTGCTTCGATTATGGGCGATCCTGCTGCTTCGTGATGGATAAGCCACGAATTTTCATAGAAGCGCAGCATGGCCATATGCCCTTTTATGGTATCATTGGTTTGGTATATAAAATGTCTGGCCAGATCAGGATTGCAGTCGTATAATTTTTTATAGGTTTTTTTAATTTTTTCTTTTTTCGATTTGATGACAGTATATTCTTCCGGTTTAATAAGTCCTGTCTTAAAAAAGAAATCCCATGAAGCGTCAATATCTATCTTGTTGTCAATATATGAATTTTTGTTTTCGGCCTGACTGAGAATGGCAAGAAGTTTCATATGATCGAAAGGGGTAATATCGATGATGGCTATGCCGCATTTTATAATGTTACCATTGATATTTTTTCCAAAAAGTTTTCGATAT
>JAQYVL010000053.1 GCA_030145525.1 Desulfobacterales bacterium | reverse complement strand
CAATGATTGCAATCACAATCAGTGAAAGCACAAGGCTATTCATTTGGCCGGTCACAACATAATGAGCAATTTTCATATTCATGACCGGAAATCCTGTAATTCTGAAGGAATAAGGGGCCGGAACGATTGATTGCAGATATTTTTTTATCGTGTCTATAATTCTTTTTGTCTGTGATGTTCCAATGTTATAGTCTTCTTTTTTAACCAGCCTGGCAACCAGATTGGCCGTTCTGAAATCATGATCAACGTATGATTCAAATTCATCAATTCTGCCATCTGAATTATCATCGTCCCCCGAATAAATCTCCAGATAATCAATAATATCCTCAGGCCTTTCAGGAATACTGTAATGAGATGGATCATCGTCATTCATAGCCAGATTCATGGTTTTTATATAATCTGAAAAGGCATCGGTTCTGCCGATATTGAGGCTGCGATTCTGATCAGAGGTCAGCCATTCTCTTACCGATTCGACCAGATGCAAAAATTCAGGATCTTTAACGCCATCGGCCCGCCCGGAGTTCAAAAGGATATTGAACCCCCATCGCCCCCTCAGCTTTTCTTCAATAATCCTTGCAGAAGTTCGAATGGGATCATTTTCTTTAAAATACTGGGTAAATTCGGATTCCACATTAAGACGCAAAAGACCTGAAATGGAGAGAACAATCAGAATAAAAATAGATGCCAGAACCGATTTGTAGTGCCGTGTCGAGCCCGATATCATCAGTGTTATAATCCTGTCTATGACGGTAATTTTCACTGCCTGGTTTTTTTTGAGCAGGAGTCTGGGCATTTTATGCGGAAATAAAGAGAGTCCAGCAGGGATGATTGAGCATGATATGAAAACGGCAAAAATAACGCCGATTCCCGAAAAAACGCCCCATTCTCTGATTGCGGAAAGTTGACTTGTGGAAAGTGTCATGAATGCAACAGATGTAGTCAGTCCCGCAAGAAGGACTGTCACAGAAATATGTGACATGGAAAGCCTCAAGCCCTTCACAAGCCCTTTATGCGTAATCAACTGAAAGTCAGCATAATACTGATTGAGAATATGAATAGAATAAGAACTCCCGACTGCGATCATTAATGCCGGCAGGGAAATACCGACAGCGGTGATTTTAAATCCGAGATACCCCATCAGACCGAGTATCCAAAGAGTAGACATTAAAAGGGTAACAAAAGGCAGACAAACCCCGCGTATTGAACGAAAATTGAAAAAAAAGATGATGACGACGACAATCATGACAACCGGGAGGAATTTAATTAAATCCCGACGCATGTAATCATTAAATGTTATATTAACTACAGGCGCTCCTTGAACAACGATTTTGAGTTTGTCATGACTTTGTATGAGCTGAAAAATTTCTCTTGCAATAAGATCTTGTTTTTTAAGATTAATAAACTTCACTATGATGCCGAAATCCGTTACCTCACCTGTTTTTGAATTTTTTACATATATCCCATTTTCAAAAGCAGGGTTTCTGAATAATTTCTTTCGAAACTCTTGAAAATCTCTCTCCGATTCAGGAAGGATTCTCATTTCATTCTCGTCTTTTGGAACAAGATCATACGTATCAAGGGTGTCGTCTTTTCCTGAAATATCCCGGGCAGTGATTGGCGAAATGATCTTGTCGAGCATCTCCTGTTTTTTAAATTCATTGGTGCGCCCGGTTTCCCTTTTGATCCAATTAAGATCGCTTTCATCCAATGTATCGCCCGGTGCAAATCTTTTTCCGATTTTCCGTTTTAAAAATCTTAAAAAAACAGCATCATCCTGAAAAGCATCCATCAGTTCCGAATACTCAACAGTTCGTTTGGAAACCAGTTCGTCAATTCTTTTGATTCGGAGAGTTTCTCGTTCCTGGTTGTATTCCTTGTACTCTTCCATATCCTGGATCAGATTGGCTATAAGTTTAAAAACTTCCCTGCTTAATAAATTCTCTTGCGATACAAGCATGATGATAAACCTGCCGTTATCACCGTAAATATCTTTTGTTTGATTGTAAAAAAGATATTCGCTGTCATTTTTGGGTAAAAATGCCTCCACGGAATTATCAAATCCCAGTTTTGTTAGTCCATAGGAAAAGAATACGGTTATAAGTGCAAACGCGATAATGACTGTTTTTGGTATTTTGAGAATGGATTTAATGTACCAGTTCATGATATTTTTATCCCGTTTCGTAGAATTTTAATCGGCTCACAAATCGAAACTATCATATTTAATAGATATCTTTTTAAAGGTCAATACTTTAGGATAGAAAATAATAAAGATACAGACCCAAATACGAAACCTGCTGCCAATCCTGGAACATAAACCTTATATAAAAGTCATTGTTCCATCGATCTTATTGTTAATTACCTTCCGGAGACTGAATGTGCCGTTCGGGTTGAAATCATTTTTTTGATGGGATATATATGCATTATATATAGAAACAAAAACCTAAAATGTGGAATTAAACCAAATGAAGTCTTTCTCAAATTTTGTAGTTATTGTCACAATTGCAGTATGCACCGGGCTGTTTTCCTGCTCTTCGGATCAGAACCAGTCAAAGGCCTATCTTGAAGAAGCAAAGGCACATTTCAAAAATGGCGAGTATAAAAATGCGGAGGCACTTTTCCAAAAAGTCGCTGCAATCGATCATGATTCAATTGAGGCTTACAAAGGCCTTGCTGAAACCCATTTCAAGCTTGGGAACCTCACTGCCGCCTCCTCTGCATTCTCGAATGTTCTGCGGATTGATCCCGGAAATTCAAACGCACTTCTTTCGCTGGCAAGATTCGATCTGCTCGGCAATAAAACTAAAAGCGCTGAAGATAAAATATCATCGATATTAACAAAAAACCCGGACAACATTGAAGCCCTTTTTCTTTCCGCAAAAATTTATGACCAGCAGAAAAAACCGGATCAGGCGGCAACTGCTATCCAAAAAATCATCAAACTCGCGCCTCAAAATATAAGCGCATACATAGCGATTGCTCAAATTCAGGCACAAATCGGCAAACCGGATCTTGCCATAGAAAATCTCAAAAAGGCGGTTTCGATCGAGCCGACAGCCATCAAACCGCGCCTGGCTCTTGTTCAATTTTATTTAAGCAAAAAAAAATATGACCTTGCTGAATCTGAAATGCTCCGCTCAATTGAATCAAACCCGAAAAATACTGACCTGTACACAATTTTAGGAAATTTCTATTTCAACCGACAAAAGCGGGGAAAAGCCAGGGAAGTGATCCAAAAAGCAATTCAGATAAATCCCGAAAACATTAAACTCTATATTGTTGCTGCCGGATTCTATGATGCCTGGGGTGAATTTAAAAAAGCGTTGAAAAATTATGATAAGGCGATTTCGCTGCAGCCTGAAAATATTAGAATTTTGGCTATTAAGACAAAATTTCTGATTAAAAATAACAAGCTGGAGGAAGCGAATAACCTTGTTGAAAACATGATTGAGTCAAATCCGAAATATATGCCTGCTTATACCCTCAAAGGGGAAATTCTGATACAGAAGGATTCCTTTGAAGAAGCGGCGAAGGTGTTTGATTTTCTTGCTGAAAAAGAACCCGAGTCTTATCGAATTCAATTTATGAGAGGAGCTGCATATCTGGGTAAAGGTGATCTTGAAAATGCAAAAATATATCTCCAAAAAGCACTTTCAATCAACCCGAACTACCTGAATGCAAAACTGCTGCTCACAGATATCTATTTAAAAGAAGGGAACTATGATCTGGTACAGAAGGAGAGCCTTGCAATATTTATAAAACTCAATAAAAACACTCAGGTAAAATTAATCATGGGCGGTGAGAATGTCCCGCGGAAAAGCGTCAAAAAAGGCGTTGAATCATTTAATTCTCTTTTTGAGCTTGCATCTGAAAACCCTGCCGGCTACATCCGGGTCGGAAGCCGGGAGAGCATGAAGAAAAAATATGATCAAATCATTAAGCACTCCGAAAAAATCCTGTCTTACAACCCGGAACTGATGAACGTTTTTACCAATATCATCCTTCTTCATGCGTTAAAAGATGAGTTCCGGACAGCATTTAATAGATGCGATCATCAAATCAAACTTTTGTCTAAAAAACCAGCCCTTGCTGCACAGGTTTACAATTTAAAAGGAGGGCTTCATCTGTCTCAAAACGAGCTGGACAAAGCTGAGGATTCCTTTAACCGAGCAACTGAATTGAATCCGGAATTTTTAAAACCTTACTATGCTGCTGCCAGGTTGAACCTGATGAATAAGGATGAAGATAAAGCGATTTTACAATATCAGAAGATTTTGGAGAAAAATTCCGAACAGACAGCCGCTCATATGATGCTTGGCACTATTTACAGTCTCAAGAAAGAATTTGACCTTTCAGAACAACATTATCGCGCGGCACTTCAGATTAACCCCGATTTAACTCAGGCGGCAAACAATCTCGCTTACCTTTTGGCGGAGCACAGCAATGAATACGATGAAGCACTCAAACTTGCATTAAAGGCAAGAGAACAGAAACCGGATGATCCCTTTATCAAGGATAGTCTTGGATGGATTTATTTCAAAAAAGGGCTGTACGACAAAGCAGTCATGCTGCTCACAGAGTCTGCCGCAGCGATTACGGACAATGCGACATTGCATTACCATCTTGGAATGGCGCTCTATAAAAAAGGTGACAAAGAAGAAGCCCGGAAAAATCTCGAAAAGGCATTAAACATTAATGACAAATTCTCGGAAGCAAAAAATGCAAGGCAGGTATTGACTGAATTGCGAAATAGAGCGGGATGAAACATCTATCATTAAAAATAATCATTTTGTGTATAATTTTTCCACCTGTATTCCATTTGGGTGCCGTACAGTCTCTGGAAAAATACCTCACAAACGCATACAAAACCGAGATTGAAAACGTCTATACCGGTGACACCCGTATGCTTTTTGACGGTAATATACATCTCAAAGATGCTGTCAACAATAATATAGATAATTATCTTCAAAACAGGGCGCTTGTTTCATGGGGAGTAAAACCCAATGTAATGGTTACAACCAAAAAAGGAGCCATCATATACCCATCGTTTGAAGAAGAAGACTCACTATTGCCTCCGACAAGAAAACAGATTGCAAATGAAAACTACAAACTGCTGAGCGAAGGAATGAAAGTTCAGATCGATGTTTCACTGGAGCGAAGTTCTTTTCTTGTAATCTCCATTTTCTCTTTTTTCCTGTTAATATCGATTTTAATCCTTAGCTATTATTATCGAACCGGTGTCATGAAGGCCCAAATAGAATATTTTCATAACGAGGAGGAGATTAACAGGCTGCTTGAGATTGAAAAAAAAGGCAGAGAGAGAATGTCGGAACTTGACAGCGACAAGGCTTTTCTTTCAACTGAATTTAAAAGAATAAAAACCCTTCTTGAAGACAGCAGGATCAAAACCAGAAGAGATGAAGATTATATGATTGATGAAATCATTGCGCTTGAAAAGAAAATTGATAGAATTCATTCTCTTTATGATGGCCAGCAGGATGAAAACCTGACACTGAAGGAGATTATATCCAAATATGAAAAAGGAGAGTTAAAAACCGGCAAACAAAAAGAAAAAGCCTCAAAACATTTATCAAAACGCTTCAGGGCTGTATACAAAGACATCCTTTTTCATCAGAAAGCAATATACGGTTTTACAGACCTGACAGATGAAATGAGAATAAAAGCGGAAGAGATTATCCGTCAGATGGATGAAAATCCGGCCCTGGTAAAAATAAAAAGGAAGGTCATGACAAAAAAGAACCCCGAAGCCGTTTTTGAAGTCACCTTCTCGCACAGCGGGCGTATTTATTTCAGCAAAGAACAGGGCGGCAAAACGAAAATCCTTGCAATCGGCACAAAAAACACACAGGACAAAGACCTTCCATTTTTAAATACGTTGTAGGGCTGGATTGAGGGATTGAGGGATTGAGGGATTCATCCATTCTAACGCTCCTTTAAAAATTGGATTATCGGCGGTTGATTTCCGTAAGAATAAAGTTACCGGCTTTTTCACTGTGCGTTTCTTTATTGCTCCGCATAACCTCCAGGCGTGCTGAGGCCAAGCCTGACACCATTTTTTTCATCTCTTCAATTCCGTGCAAATTATCGGTTTCGGCACCTATAATGACTACAGGTGTTTCAATATTTTCAAGTTTTCCCCAAATGGTATAATCCTTGATTGCATAAGCATTAGCCTTTAACCTCACGGGTTCTGCGGCGTCGATTGTTCTTTCGTATTTCTTAATCTGTTCCTGTTCATTCTTTCTGTCAAGACGAAAGTATTTCAGATAACCTTTCAGTATAGGCCGAACAAAACTGTACAGCCTCGCCGGGATAAATTTTATGATAAGCAGCAGCCATTTCGGAAATGCAAATTTGCTGATCGGGGCAATCAGAAACGCTCCTGCGGGATTTTCCCATTTCATACTGAGATAATCAAGAATCACGGTCGCCCCCAGAGAGCTCCCTGCAAAATAATAAAGCTGATTGTCATCGAATATTTCAGACAAAATTTCATGGAGATCAGCACTCATGCGTTCGATTGAAAAGTCAAGCTGCCGGCCCTCCGGCAATCGCGCGCTTTTCTTCTCGCGTGTTTCTATATATAAAACTCTTAATCCGGGCGTGATTGCTTTCAAAAACTGTTCCCAGCCGCTTAAAAGAGAAATCCATCCTGCTACAAAGACAACAGCGGGTTTTTCAGGATTGGAATCAGGATGGAAAAAGTCAATTACCTTAATTTGAACCCCGTCAGATACCTGAAAATATTTTTCATCAACCGATATACCTTTTCCCCATGATGAGCTGTCCTGCATGTCTGAGACTCCCCATTCGTTTTCGGTTCGATACTACTGAACTATCAAGCTTGTTCCCGTGGTAATTTTACAACTCATGATTTCTTCAGCATTCTTTACACAATTTTTCATTCATGGCAATCTCATTCACGTCCTTTCATTTTTTTTCCACTTGACACCAATTCACCATCATATTATCAGATCATCATTTGATTCCTTTTATCTGAAGCAGTTTAAACGGGGTATTACTTTAGAATTATGACGATACAATCTGTTAACCGGGCACTTGATATTCTTTTCTTATACACAAGCACAGAGCCAAAACTCGGAATTACCGAAATAAGCAAACTGCTTGGCCTTACAAAACCTACCGTGCACGGCCTTGTCCAGACCCTTGCAAAACGTGGCTTTCTTCATCAGGATGCTGAGACACGTAAATATTCTCTTGGATTGAAAATTCATGAGTTGGGATCAATTCTGTCCGGCACGCTGAAAATAAATCAGTTGGGGGAAGGTCCGGCATACCGCCTGGCAAACAGCACCAACCATATGGTACGAATCGCAATCTGGGATCAAAACGAAATTCTGGTAACCTTCAACGGAATTCCGGGACATAAGGCAGCAACATACCAGCAGCTTGGTCCACGGGTTCCGGCCTACTGTTCCGCATCCGGGAAAGCTGTTTTATCAAAGCTTCCCCGAAAAAAAATTTCTAACTATTTAAAAGAGACAACCCTGACACCATATACGACAAAAACGATCACAAAAACTGCGCGCCTGATTAGGGAACTGGAAAAAGCCAACAAAAAAGGTTATGCGGAAGATCATGAAGAATACCTTCCGGGTCTTTTCTGTATCAGCACAGCAATTTTAGATCGAAGCGGTTCTCCATATGCTGCGATAAGTGTTTCAGGAGGGATTAAATTTTTTTCAAATCCACAGTTAGATGATATTGCGCAGAAGATGATCGAAACCGCGGCTGAGATATCCCGTTCCATGGGGTACTTCCAGCAGGCAACTCCCCTTTGATAAAACCGGTTATCGTAATTCTCATATTTCTGGTCCAAACAAAAATCAAAAAAAACGACTGTTGTTTTCTTTTATTCAGTTCTTTTTTTCATTTTCCTCAAGATCAAATCCAAGTGTTCCACCAGGGTTCATGATATTATGGGGATCAAAATGTTTTTTAAGCGCTTTAAGCACATCCATCTGTTCTTTTCCGAGATGGCGTTCAAGCCACGGACTGACCATTTTTCCGACTCCATGGTGATGGCTCAAAGAGCCGCCGCTTTTTTCAATCCTGTCGATGATCCCTTCCTGAAATTTTCGATACTCATGAATATCATTCATCCGCGCAATAAAAATAAAATAAAGGTTTGTTCCCTGCGGATAAAAATGAGAGGCGTGTGTCATGCAGACGGTTCCGGGACGGCTTTTAATAAATTCTCTAACACGCTGATGAAGGCGATGCAGATTATCCCATGTGACACCGGCTTCAAGTGTATCGATCATGATGCCGAAATCGTTTAAATCTTCCCGGATATATGGATCAATATATCTTCCATGCTCCCAGTTTTTAACAGGATATCCGGTAATGTACATTGCACCGTATTTCCGACAGATTTTTTTAATCTTTTTTTTTACGTTCCTTGTAAAGCTTTTCTCACCTTCAGCCGACCCGATACAGAGACATCGCCTCATGGGATTGTATCCTCTGTAAGAGATAATACTGTTGATAGGTGTTCCTTCAATGCCATACATCTTCAGAGCCATATCTGTTTCTTCAGGATCGGAAATACGAAACACGGCAGGCATGCCGAACTCCCCCTGGGTGATCTCCCGGGATGCATTAACCGCCCCCTCCCATGTCGGGAAAATAAACGCAAACCTGCGCCTGTTTTCGGGCATGTACCTGAATATTTTAAGTGTCGCGCTGACAAGGACACCAAAAGTTCCTTCACTTCCTTTCATGATATCATTCACTTTAGGGCCGGTTGCTGTTCCCGGAAAATCAAGGGTTTTAAAGCTTCCCGCCGGTGTAATATATTCCTGGCTTAAAACAATGTCATACATGTCACCATAGTATGATGAAGCCTGTCCTGATCCGAGCGTAACAATCCATCCGCCGACGGATGAATATTCAAAAGACTGGGGAAAATGCCCTCCTGTATACCGATGCTCCGCTCCGAGTTTTTCCGGCGCGTTATTTAAAATGGATTCATATGCAGGCCCCATGATTCCAGGTTCCACCGTAATGGTCTGGTTCGTTTCATTGAAAGAAAGCACACGATTCATATGTGTGTTCATGGCCATTGTGATGCCGCCTTTTACACATCGAAGACCCATGGTTACAGAGCTGCCCCCGCCATAAACGGTTACAGGAATTTTTTCCGTATTGCAGTATGATACAATTTCTCTTACATCATCTTTATTTCGGGGATGAACAACAAGGTCATTCACTTCGCAGGGAATGCCCTGCCTGAGCTTCATTGCCTCTTCCACGGTTTTACCGGTGCTGTACCGCAGACGGTCATAATCACTTGAAGAAATGTTGTTCTCCCCGACGATCTCTTTAAACCGGCTTATCTGTTCCGGCTTCAGTCTTACAGGAGTGTCACAGGTTACGGTTTCGTTTCCCTCAAATCCTTTCGTTTGAAAATCCTCATCCCCCATTCCGAATTTTTCCTTTAGCGTTTCGTACAAACGCCGATTCGGATGTTTAAAGCCTTCCGGTGAACCCCATTTAAAAATTGAACGAAATGTTCCCGGTTTCGGTGCGGTATTTGTCCAGTCAGGTGTGAATCCTTTGTTTTTCTTCATTGTAAAAATCCTTTTTTGATGGCAAAGAAAAAAGTTCCCCGCTTTTAGCGGGATTTCCGCTTCGCTCCAACAAACTATTCTAGTCTCGCAAATCCCGAGGAATGAGTCGTAGTTAGCCTACGTCGCAGTGACGAGGGATGAAGCGCAACACAGAAATTGGGCTTTTTACGAAGCCATCTTATTTGTATGTCTCTTTTTCAGGATACCCCGTGATTTCCCTTATCTCCCGGTAAATCGGTTCAAGAGAATGATAGATTTTCTTATACACCCGCTCATACAGCTTTTTATAAATCCCAACATTTTTCCGGTCCGGTTCAAAAACCTTTGTGTATGTAACCATCTCTTTTATGGCGGTATCAAAAGAGGAATGAATTCCGGTTCCGACAGCCGTAACAATGGCCGCTCCAAGACCCGAGGTTTCAAATGTTTTTCCCCTGACCAGGGGAAGGTTAAAAATGTCTGCTGAAATCTGACATATTGCATCACTCTGGGATGCTCCGCCTGAAACCGTTAAACGGTCTATCTTTGTTTTACAGGCTTTCTCCATCTTTTCCAGCCCTTCACGAAGTCCGAATGCAAGGCCTTCGATAACAGCACGATATACATGTGCCTTTGTATGCACATCACCAAAACCGATCATCGCGCCCTTTGCAACCGGTTCTTTATGCCCGGGGCCCCAATACGGCTGAACCATCAATCCCATTGAACCTGCGGGCGCTTCCTCAAGAAGGCGGTTCAGCATTTCTTCCGGAGAAACACCCTTTTCCTTTGCCTGGGCAACCTCCTTGTGGGCAAACTCATTTTTAAACCAGGTAATCATCCAGTAACCCCTCAATATCTCTATTTCCGGGTTATAATGTCCCGGGATAGCCGCAGGATACGGCGGCAGAAAACTGAGCGGTTCTACATATTTTTTGGTTGTTGTCTGTACGGTTGCCGTTGTTCCAAAACTCAGGCTGGCCATTTTTTGATCCACAGCCCCCATACCGATGGTTTCGCATCCTTTATCGGAACCGCAGGCAATGACCGGTGTCCCTTCGGATATGCCGGTTTGCAGTGCCACGTCTTTTGTTATACTGCCGATCTTTTTTCCGGGATCCACAAGCTCGGGCAATTTTTCTCTTTCAACCGGAAAAAAAATGCTGGTAAGCTCGCGCGGTTTGCCCCATCGCATCTTTTTATAATTGAAGGGAATGTGGCCGATCTGGGATGCAACGGAATCGACAAATTCCCCGGTGAGTTTATAATTTAAAAAACCTGAAACCTGAAGATATTTGTGGGTCTTCTGCCATATTTCCGGCTGCTGCTGCCTGATCCAGTTGCATTTCCCATCGGACTGGCTTTTTGCCAGAGGCTCATCCATTCCGATAATCTTTAAAACAAGCCGGATTAGAATGTTCGGCACCCAGACGGGTTTCGCCTTTCGCTGATCAAGCCAAATGATGGCAGGACGAAGTATATTGCCATCAGCATCAACATTAATCATACTGGCTCTTTGGGTGGTAACGCCAACGCCGGCAATTTTTTCAAACAGCTCTGGATTCCTTTTTTTAACTGCATGGCATGCATTACAAAGGCTTTTCCAAAAAATATCCGGGTCCTGTTCCGCCCAGCCCGGCTTTACACTGAAATACGGATCATATTCAACCCGCTCCTTGTCCAGAAGCTCTCCCTTAGAGGAGAAAAGGAGTGCCCGTAAACTTTGGGTTCCACAATCAATTGAAAGAAGAACATTTTTCAAAACCTACCTCCTTTCCAGGCGGATGCTGTTTATTCTGTTTTTGTAAATCCGGTATCATCTTTTGACAAATCAGGTATCTTGTGGGCCATGTTCCATAAATCCACATAAGCCTTTCTCTCATCGCTCCATCTTCCGTCATCCCATGGAAGTGCTGACCGGCAAATGCTTTCGATCCTGTCAAGATAATTTCTTCCGCCGGAAGGTGTCAGAATGCCGATTCGAACCCGCCTCAGCAGAAGATCCGTAAGGTGGCGTATGTTTTCAAATTTTGCTGCAAATTTAATTTCAGCCCATATGGTATGAGTCCCCGGAACCACTTCCAGTTCTTCAGGATCAGCGTTATTGACAAGCTCTTTTGCGGAAAGCCCGTACCGGCCGTAAAGTCTTCGCCATGTTTCTTTTGAGACGATATCATCCTCTGAAAGTTTAACCGGAACCTTTGTGAAAACCGGTTCTGATTGCACTGTATTAATGGACGAAGGGAGAAAAGACTTGGCGGCCTTCAGCGTATCAAATGCCATTTTACGAAAGGTTGTCAATTTGCCGCCGGTTACCGTGATCAACCCCTTATCCACCCATACAACGTTTTCCCTCGACTCCTTTGAAGGAGAAAGTTTTCCTTCACTTAAAACCGGCCGGACACCTGCAAAGCTTGCGATACAACTTTTACCGGACAGTTTTGCGGATGGAAAATGCGTATTCAGCCCTTCAAGCAGATAGGAAGTTTCCTTTTCACTGATAACCGGTTCCTCGGCCAGGTCCTGGGTATGGTCAATGTCTGTTGTTCCGATCATCATTGCGCCTTCCCATGGTGTGGCAAAGATCGGACGGTGGTCTTCCGGGTGAGTAAAGCTGATAGCCTTGGTTATGAATGGAAAACCCTCTGTAGAAAAAATCAGATGACTTCCCCTGAGCGGCCTAAGGTGCAGCCCCTTCTGAGGTGACGGATGCAGTTTCTCCGCCCATGATCCGGTTGCATTCACTATCGTACCGGTCTGGGCTTCCATGATCTGTCCTGTTTCCGTATCCTCTAAGGTAACACCTGCAACTATTCCTTTCTGGTCCCGGATAATCTCTTTTACTTTTGTATAATTTAAAGCCGTGCCTCCGGCAAAAACAGCTTCATTGATCAGGCGCATCACAAGCCTGGCATCATCGACCTGCGCATCAAAGAAGCTGAAGCCGCCTACAAGATTTTTTTCCAGTACTCCCGGAACCATTTCACAAAAATCTTCGGCTTTAAAGTAGCGATGCTGTTGTTCATGACCCATCAGACCGTATATAGCCAATCCGATATTCATCGCCTGCTTTCCGGGGCCGTGATCACTGTAGATAGGGAGCAGTATTTCAAGGGATTCGATAAGGCCCGGAGACTCCTTTAAAAGGCGTTCTCTCTCCTTTACAGACGTCCTTGTCAGTAAAAACCTTCCTTCTTTCATGTAGCGCAGTCCGCCATGAACCATTTTTGATGAACGGCTTGATGTTCCCCATGCAAAGTCATTCTGCTCAACAAGGAGAACCTTTAAGCCGATGCGCACCGCCTCCCTGAAAACACCGGCTCCGGTTATACCGCCGCCGATAACAATTAAATCCCAATTTTTATCCTGTTCAATCTGATTCATGTCATGCATCCTTATCTGATATATTCATACTCTCTTTTAGTTCCATCAATATTGCCCGGCTTTCCTGCATTAAGTTTCTTACATTCGTTTCAACCCGTTTCCCGCCTTTTTGTATATCTTTTTTAAGTTTCCGATAATATTTACCGGATGATTTTCGCGCTTTATCAATTCTGAAATAGGCAATTCCAAGCCTCTGGTAGATTTCGCTGAAGTCGTTCTGGATCAGGGGATAAATCATATTTTTAGAATTTCTGACCATCAGCATCTGAAGCGTCCAGTCAAATTGTGTAAAGGCTTCCGGGTCATCTCCCAGCTCTTTTGCATGTGCAAGGTGTTGTAAAAATTTTTCCGGTACATTTTCAACGGCTGTTTTTACGCAGGGAGGAAGAAGAATGACACGGAAATCAAGCAGACTGGGAACAAACTCATCCGGCAGAAACTCGGCATATTTTGCCATGGTAGCGAGCATTCCAAGCCCCCCCTCTTTCCAGTTGTCATTGACAATTGTCGATTTTCCCTGCTGTATGGTAATCCACTTTTCCCGTGCGAGCCGCTGCAGGGTCTCCCGCAGGGTGGGTCTTGTCACACCGAGCTGCTCTGAAAGGTCCCTTTCATTGGGCAGCGCAGATCCGGGTGGAAATGTATTGTTCAATATGGTTATCAGCAGTTGATGTTCGGCAAACTGCTGCGGTTTCATCGGCTGTTCGCCGTTTAAGTCCATTTTCATGCTCACCTCATAAATTTTTGCATACTCTATGGTAAGAGGTCATACCAGTTGACTTTTGAAAAGTCAATACAAATATTCTTACAAATAAATCAGTTGGTTATTTGAAATCTATTGATTTCGAAATATTATGAAGTTAGCGGATGATTTGAATTTTAAAGATTGGATTTTAAGTTAAAATGATAATTTTTTTAAGTTTGTAGTTACAAGGTTTTCGAACCCTGAATAATAAAGCCTTAATCGACAAGGATGCGGCGGAGTTTATAGATAATTCGCTATTATATTAAGTGATATGTAGAGGATGAGGCTCACTGGTAGAGAATTTTCGCGCGGTTGTCGTATAGCAAATAGTTACCAACAGCGCCAGAATCCTAAGGTTTCTAATATTAGCCTTCTTGATAAATGCTGAACATTTGTAACATCGTATGGCGAAATAACAGATGTTATATCTTTTGTTTTATGTGAAGATGTATAACTTCTTAACCAGCTAGTATATGCTATTGCATCAACTAACTCAATTGAGGCATCTCTAACCATGATTCCCTTTGACCATTTTTCTTTTGGTAAAAGAACTGGGGCTTTCTTCAGTTCTATCCCTCTTTTAGGCCCTCGTAATGTCCAAAGTAAAGTTTCCTGTAAATTAATTCCTGCTTTTGTTAAACGATCCTCAAGATCCTTTTTTACAGCCGGGTTCATTGTACCATTGATCATGCTTGGTGTCTTATTTGAGGCACGAATTTCAAGGCCTAATTCCTCCAAAACTGAATAACCAGAAATAATTGCTTGGCAAAACCGGACATGGTCATCAGGAAATGGCGAAACTGAGATATGATCTGAGCTATATGGCTCTAACTCTACACGGTGAAGTGAACAATTCGTTATGCTAAAATTGTATTTTGATATAGCGTAGATGTTTTTAAGTCTAAATGATGCCTTCGTTGCAATAGCACAAGCAATCGAAACAGAAGTAGTACCATAATAATTGGAAAAACGTGTCTTTTCATCTAATGGAAAATTTTTTATATCCTCATCACGATATGCCAAAAGATGAAATTCGCCTGGTGAAGTTTTTGTTTCTCCAGAGTACAAATTTATACAACCTAATATTAAATTTAGTGCGCGTTGAGCTGCA